>CAZRWM010000077.1:0-11362 GCA_964603885.1 uncultured bacterium | reverse complement strand
GTGCTTTGGGAGACATATCCATTAAGCCAAGCAATTGAACCTCTTCTTGCTTACCAGAATTATCAATACGAATGACATTAGGGCTAACCACTTCTATTAATCTAGCTACTTTTTGAGAATATTTCGCTCGACTGAATAGAGCTTTTGTAGTCTTACTAACACTGTAACTTGCTTTGCGAGCTTTACCATTGACGAAGATGACAGATTCTATCTGTCCGGTTTGGTCTAATGGCAATGGTTTCGCTTGGATGTTTTGACATAGAAATCCTAGTAAGATGGTGAATGTAAACAAAAATCGCATAATGGCTCCAGATAATTCATACAAAAGTCTACAATTAGTGACGTATTTTGTCATACAGGACTAATTTTTGTAAACACTTTTAGTACAGATCTGATCTTAGGCTGCGCGATGAGGTTCTTTGGATTCACCAGTCTCTAGTGCAATCTTAATCCCGTCTTTACCGAAAAGAAATAATAACGGCATGTGAATTCGACTAGCCCATGATGCTTCATCATGGTATGCACCGATATGCTCGTAGTAATACAGGTCCTTTCCCTGCTTATATCCTTTGCTTTTGAGTAATTCGCAAACTTGACGGGTATCTTGTAGAGCTAAGGATTTACCTTGTCGATTCAATCCTTCTTGGGTTCCCATATCCAACCAAACTTTATGATCTAGACGATCTTTTTTTGGTAGGTAATTTTTCTCCATCATGTTCGAATCCCACCACAGGGATGGTGAAATGGAACCCACACGGCCGAAGACATCCGGATGTTCAAAACCTGCCCATAGCGAAATCAATCCACCCAGACTGGAGCCCATGATTCCCGTATTACTAGGACCAGTCAAAGTATTAAACTTATGGTTGATGATTGGCATCAATTCTTCGATTAAAAATTTAAGGTATTTAGGGCCCTGACCACCGCCCATTTTTGAACTCGAAGTGGGCGTGTACTCCTCTAGACGAGCGGCCGTATTAAAAACTCCGACAATTATAATTTCGTTTAATAAATCGAGTTCAATCAAACGTTCAGCAGCTTCGTCTACTTCCCATTCAACTCCCATGAAAGCCGTATTAGAGTCAAATAAGTTATTACCATCGTGCATGTAAAGTACGGGATATTTTCTCTTGCTTGCCGGTTTATATGAGGGCGGAAGGTAAACTAGTATATTTCGATTGTTTTCGAGAAACTTACTTGGAAAATTACGAATATACTCGAATTTTCCGTGTCGCGTATGATCAGGAGATTCATCCTCAAATCCAGCAAAGTTTGCAATTTCGAATTCGATGATTTCTGAGCGATCTGTACTTATCTTACGATTAGGAATTTCACCAAATCTCTTTCCTTTTTCTACTGATTCCCAGCTGCCTAAGGTGAACTTGAATTCCACACGAGCATTAGCTGCCACTCGCAATCTAGTCTCATAAAGACCGTCGTCTCTACGTATCATTTTATGAGAATGATCCAGCCAATTACCAAGTACAGGAAGTCCCCCTACAATACTAAGTGGTTCTTCGATATATTCTGGGGCGCTAGCTTTTATAACTATATCAACATATCTGGTTCGAACCAGAAAGAATCCACCCACGAAGGCTAAAGTAATGATTAAATAAAGCATAACTGGTAAATCAAAGCGCAGATTATAGTCTTATGATTCCAGCTTTTGCAAAGGAGTTTTGATTATGAAGAGACCTGAATTTATTGAATTACTCAAAGAGCCAGGTTTTGAAATTTACTCAATTCCGCAAGGTAAAGATAATTTCGCGTACATTCTTCGGGTGCCAGATAATGGTCAAGTAGCCTTAGTTGACGCTATGGAACCCAAGTCTTTATTTGATTTTCTTACTTCAAGAGGTTGGCAATTAACTTTCATTTTTAATACACATCATCATTATGATCATGTAGGTGCCAATCAATTTTTTTTAGAGAACTCAGATTTTTTGGAAATATATGGAAGTAGTTACGATAACTCTCGTAAGAGAATTCCCGGTCAAACCCGAGTACTCAGCCATGGTGAAAAATTTTTCTGGCAGAACATAAGTGTCACGGTTCTAGAGACTCCTGGACACACTTTGGGACATATTGGTTATTTTGTAGATGTTGGAAGTGGTCATTTTTTCTGCGGCGATACAGTTTTTCGTGGAGGGTGTGGCCGCTTGTTCGAAGGTTCACCTAAACAGATGGATGAGTCGATTAACAATGTAATTCGTAGTCTTGGAAATGACGTAAGGCTCTATCCAGCTCACGAGTACTCACTTGCAAATCTTAAGTTTGCGGAGTCTCTTTTTGATGAGCCAGCTCTTTCGCAGTATCAACTTACTATGCAAAATCAATTGACAAAAATAGGAACAACTTTGCCTACTACTATAAAACAGGAGATCAGGTTTAATCCTTTTTTTAGAGTTCGGGATCAAGTCTACCTGCAGCATCTTTATGAAAAAGGTGTAATTCAAGAATTAAGTTCAGTGCATGCCTTTGAGCGGGTAAGAGCACTTAAAGATAGTTTTTAAGCCTTATTCAATTTTTATTAGTACCCAATTACTGTGATAAAATCAGTTTCATGGAAATCTACAAGTATGGTTCAGACATATTGCGAGTCGAAACTCAAAGTATCGAAAAGATCACGGATGAGATTCGGGACCTGCTCGATGATATGATTGAGACAATGATTCTAGCACCCGGTATCGGTCTTGCTGCTCCTCAAGTAGGGCACGACCTGCGCATGTTTGTAATGAATACTAATGAAGATCAATTTGATAAAATCATTAATCCCACTATTCTTGAAGTAGACGGTGTTTCGACCTTTAATGAGGGCTGCCTCTCTTTTCCGGAACTTTTCGCTGATATAGCGCGTCCTGATTGGATCAAAGTTCGCTATTTGAATGAAGATGGAGAGGAGTGTGAACTCCAGCGCGACGGTCTCTGGGCTAGATGTTTTCAGCATGAACTGGATCATTTGAATGGGCGCTTGCTTGTAGATCATTTAACTCAGAAGCAACTACGTAAGATGCGTGAAGAGCTAAGTCAGATTGAAAATATTGGACGACAGCAAAACAAATGATTTAGCTTTTGAAGGGTTGAAGGCTTTTAGGTTTAGTAGCCTGACGGAGTTTCATGTCTAAGCTTGATACATCAAGAGATAAATTCAATCAGAGCAGTAAGCTTGGTACGAAATTTTTACTTTTTTTTATTTTGGCGGTTTCGCTTCCAATTTTAGCTTTAGTAAGGATTGGATATGATTCCTACTCCCAGAAAATTTCTCTGGCTCAACGTAAAGTTTTCGGAGTACACGAAAAATTGGCCTCCTCTATCGAGGATAGTTTCAGAAAGCACCGTAAAGCAATTGAGACCTTAAATCAAAAGTTTTACAGAGATAAGGTTTTTAAGAAGCTACCTGGTAGTACTGACCGTCGTTTATGGTTCAATCAGAAGAGAGATTTTTTAAGTGATTTGACTTGGGAGCAGAACAAAATGCTTCGTTTGCATTACTTTAAGCATTTCAAGCGTTATAAAAAGGTTATCTGGAAAGCTCTAAGTACAGATAGTGAAGCTGAATATGATCCTTGGAAAATGCCAATAAAAATGCAGATTTTCGTTTGGGAACAGGCTCTGACCGACCCTCTGTATAATCCTTACAAAAAGTACAATGAAAAAGGCGTTCAACGGCCTACAATGTATAGTGATGCCCGTCCCACTAAGTACGAACATCTGGTTACGGACAGATATAAATATTTTAGGACTCGCAATATTGATGAATTCGAGAGTCGTTTTCCTATACATCAGATTTTTTACACCCCGAATGCACCTTTGATGAATACTTTATTTGATCAATTTAGTGAGCTTATTAAAGATATTTTGAAATCCTACATTTTTGGCAACGACTTACTGAAGCCTGATAATCATATTGAACGTTTTTCTAAAATTTCCGGCGTTAACTTTCTGCAGAAGAAAAACGCTTTTTTACCATTGAAAGTGCCTGGATTAGAATTAGATTTTTACTGGAATGTTTTGCCAGTTAGTTTCGATATTGAGGATTATAAAGCAGGTAGATCACCGGCTCCTGTTGGTATCTACGGATCAATACTTGATATCGCTAGATTAGAATCTCATTTTTTTGGTTTGATGCTTGGGCGAAATCGAACCGACTATCTGGCTCCCATAACTAGTGACCTTGGTAAAATTGAGGAAAATTTTAATGATGAATCCATAAATTTCTCTGTTATTCGTAATTCGCGTCGACTTCGCAAAAACTCTGAGTCAGTCATCCTTAAATATTCAACTGACATTGGATACAGCAAATCAAGTCAATCAAAATCATTAATCAGTAGCAATGATTTGTTGCTTAATGGTGAGTTCTTCAAAGTTGATGAGTTAATTGGCTTTCTCAGCGAAAAAACTGGTGAATTCATACTGAGAGATAATGACTTGAGAGATTTTTTAAATGATGTCCTAGATCAAAAAAAGGATGAAATTGAGAGTCCTACCGTAAACCATCTTTTTGATCTGATGGTTAAATTGGGAAAGCCACTGTTTTTCACTTATTCAAAAATGGGAGAGCAGATGTTGGGGACTCTTTATCCCTCATCAATTTTCAATAAGAAATCGTTTTTTTTCTCGCAAAGTCAGGAGAGTTTCCGCAAAGAGCTCCGCAAAGAGCAGTTCTTAATACTCAGTGTAGTTTTATTTACTTTGATCTTAGTCTTAGTTTTGGGCAATGTGCTGAGTCGTAGTGTTGTAAAACCAATTTTGCAACTTACCGCGAAAATTTCAAGGATGGCTGAGGGTAGTTATGATGAGAAAGTTAATCTCGAATTATCGGATGAAATAGGCCAGCTAGGCCGTCGTTTCAATGAAATGGCGGAGCTTATAAAAGATAAACTTTTCCAGATGCGTTCCATAGGTGTTGTGAATTTACTGATGAATCATGATCTTCCGCGTCGTATTATGCTCAAGTACATACTGCATTTATTGTGTATCAAGTATCAGGTTTCATTTGGTTCAATTGGCTTTTTCGAGGGGGGCCTATCATCGAATTCGTCAGATTATCCACTTTGGCAAAACACAACAATTCAGTTAGAAGATGAGAAACAGCTCATGGAAAGTATTGTTGGTAATTTGTATCCGCAACACAAACCGTTCTTGATTTTGGACAAAAAGCAATTAGTAGAATTAAATTTACCTTTCGAGAATGCTGTATCCTTTTTCACAGCCCCGGATGAGCAAGCTATCGAATCATCCGAAGGCTCAGAAAAAAGCATTGAGGTGTTCGGGATGATGTTTTTAGCTGATCTTGATCCGTATCTTTTACAGGTACTCAAATCTGAAAGCGACTATCAAAAAAACCCTGTCTTTAATTTGTGTAATCAAGCCAAAACTGTAGTTTTAAAGACTTTGTTAGATGAGATAGAGGGTGACACAATCAAAGGGCAAGAAATTCAAGAAAGTCTCATGCCCTCTGAAAATCCCGTTGTGGGCGAATGTCTTGATGTAGCTCATTTTTTTAAAGGTGCGCGAGGACTAGCTGGGGATTACTTAGACTTACAGACTTCAATTGATAAAAATTTAATTCATTTTTCAATTGCTGATGTTTCTGGAAAGGGTATTGGTCCCTCTTTATTTGGTGCTAAATCAAGAGCTTTCATGAAAGTTCTAGTAGATAGGTATCCGACTGAGGCCGGTATTGTTCTTAACAAGCTCAACGAAAGTTTATGTAAGAATAAAAAAGATGAGCTATTTCTAACTATGTTTTACTGCGTTTTAGATCTTAGTAAACTGATTTTGCATTACGCGTCAGCAGGTCATAATAAAATGCTTTTAATAAAGTCTAGCGGTCAACTTATTTATCTAAGTGCTAAGGGTGTTCCAGCTGGGTTATTTTCTCCGATGAACTATGAGACAAAGCAAATCGAGTTAGAACCAGGTGATAATATTTTGCTTTATACAGACGGTGTTACAGAGCTTGAGAATGCAGCGCAGGATTTGTATGGCCAAGAGAGATTTGAATCATTTTGTATAGAGAATCGTAAGCTTTCTGCAAAAGATTTTGTTCATTTATTAAATGACGATTTAGATAATTTTCGGAAGGGCATTTTTCCCAGTGATGATATCACTTATATTGCTATTAAAGTATTGCGTAAGGTGACAGACAAATAGATGAAGAGTCTTCAATCTTTCGTAGCCCAAAAAATATCGAGGCGCTTTATTCTTTGGTTTTCTATTACCCTGAGTTTTCCAATTTGCGGCTTACTATTTTTTACAATCAGTTCGCTAAATGATCGCGAGGAGCTCCTTAGGCGCCAGGTACAGGAGAATCAATTAGGAAGAGTTTTGCAAGCTGAAAAACTTTATTTGAACAACTTTTACCAAGGATACGTTGAAGCTATCCAAGGACTATTTGTCAAGGTGGATCGCGATGTAGTAGGTATGGTTACACGTGAATTGGACCCCAAAGACTCCGTCAGTGTTGAGAAATTCGTTAAGCAGTATACTGATTATTTCTATCGGGAAATGTTGCCATATTTGGGAGTTGGTGTTGACCCGTTATCATCAAATAGAGAAGTTTTACAACGCGAATCTTTCGTAATTTTGCATTTAATGGAGGTGTTCTATGCAGATCAAGAATTACAAGACTTTTATGATGCTCTAGCCTTATCTAGCATCAATGGTCATCAAGAATCAAAGTACGATGGGGAAGCTAAGCTTTACAGTCGCGAAATGAGGAACGTTTATCGCTCATTTAATAATACTCATAAAGAGCGAAAAAGATGGGTTTCAAATAGAAGGTTTCCAAGCTATCGCAAGTATAAACCAAAGGACGTCCTACAGGGGCAAACTCAAGTTGCTTCTAAATCTATTTTCAAAGTCTTTAAGAAATTTCCTGCATTAATACGACTTGCAAATGATTATCAAATCAGGGGTGAAGGGCTCGACGAATTAAGAGAGTCGATTGCATATTTGCTAAATTATCGCTTCCGTATTTTAGATATTGTTGTGGAATTACGCAGAAAATTCTATCAAATAAAGAATAAAATCAATGCTCTTGATAAACAAACGTTAAAAATATTAGGTAAAGAGCGAACTGAAAAAATATCACTTGAGTCAATCAATGACCTCGAGTTTTTTCTAAAAATTGTTATCGAAGAGCTTGAATCAGGTAGGGTTAAAGATTCGAATGTACTGTTATATTTGACTACCTACAAAGAGCTCAGCGTTATGTGCGAATCAATGCTAATGAGTTTGGCCTCCTATAAAGAGCTAATCGGAAAGCATTTTTACGTGCCCGAACAACTACTCAATTCGAACATAGATTTTAACCAAATTCCTGAAAATGCAGTAATTGAGTCTGAAAATTTTAACTCTGAAAAAGGGGAGGTCTCGGCAGAATTGCCGTTATCATACTTAAAAAAATTAAAGCTTAAAGGCTTGAAGGGTAAAGAATGGTTACATTTCGCTGAAGCTAGCGATATTTATACATTTCCGATTCGAAGGGTTTATGAGCTAAAAGATCTATTAGACAAGTTATCGATCAAGCCCTCTGAGACAACCGTGACGGGATACTTTGCCTTGGAAAGACTGACAGCTATTCAAAGCTGGAAAAACACTACTTGGCAAATCGTTAATAAGCTTCTTGAACATATTATCAAGTTTAATCTAACAGGCTTGTTTTCTATCAACAGTGCGGATGACGCTTTTGTTAATGCTCTTGTTTCGGGTGCAGACCTAGCTGCAACTCGTAATAGAGTTACTTCTTTAGGTGCAGGTAGCAGTGGAATGTCTATGATTTGGGAAGTGGTACCTCGAAATTTTCAATTAGATGAGTTTATGATGGGGCATTCACCACTACCTGAAGCTCTAATGCAAGGCTTGATACGTGATGATGGCGCGCGATTGCACTTTTTTAGGCTATGGAATGCGCCGATTAAAATAGATCATATTGCAGAGCTTGATAATATCCTAAGTTCTAAATTAGCCTCTCTGTATGATTCAGTCATTCCTGATGATATTCGTGAGCATATCCCAGGAGTAGAGTATGAAAATGCAGGCCCTGAGATCAAAAATCTTATCAAATCCGTATATAAATTTAAGTTTTCTCTGAATGATGAAACGGAAACGATTGATTTAAATTTTTGGGACTTTTGTAATCATTACTTGGGGGTAAATAAAAACTATCTTGTTCGACGCAATAGAGCTTGGTTGAATGCTACAAATTTACAGTTTTTAGCTTTACGTGACCCTATCAATGAAGGAGAGATTCCTGAGGAGCTTTACATCGACAGCATCATGCGCTCTTATTTGGGCGAAAAAAGTGAGGTTTACGAGGAATTTACTGACTGGTTGAAAAATCCCGTTTCGCCTTTCTTATTTGAATATTTAGATAATTCTAATAAACGACGAATAGGAAGCTTGGTTTCAAGTAAGGAGCTTGTAGATTATGTATTTTTATTATCGATGGATGCTGAGACTGCCTATCAAGAGAATAGATACATAACGTTTTTATTAGGATTTATTTCAATTGTTACTCTGCTCTTTGGTATTGGTTTAGGCCGTTTGTTGGCAAATGCCGTGGTTACGCCCGTGAATAAATTGAGCACAAAAGTATCTGATTTTTCAGAGGGTAATCTCACTGAGCGAATAGATATTTCGCGAGGTGATGAAATTGGCCATATGGCTTTTAGCTTTAATGAAATGGTGGATAATATTGAGAGTAAAATTTATGAGATGCAGTCTGTTAACAGTCTGAACGAGTCGCTATTGAAGGGTGATTCTCCATCGACTCTTATGAGCTACGCCGTAGAGCAATTCTGTGCTGCGACTAATTCAAAAATAGGTTATCTCGGTTTCTTTGAGCAATCCTCAAAAGAAAAATTAATGGGTGCCGCTACTTTTGGTATAAGTGAAAGTAATTTGGAGGATATGGAATTACGTTTGAAAGTTCTTGTTAATAAATTAAACGACGATGAGTTTCATTTTTTACCTACTTACACAGCTAAAAACTTTGGCGTTGAAAATCTATTTGCTTTGAAAATTAGGCCTCAATCTGAACCATTACAAGAGGTTTCTGAGGTGCTTGGAGAAATTTCTGATCACGACAAAAATACGGTTAAGTTACAAATTGAAGGCTTTTTATTCTTAGGAAGTTACGACCACAATTTGATGGGTGAGGAGAAGCTTGATTTCTTACATAGTTTTGCTAGTCAAACGGGTACAGTTATCTTAAAGGCTTATCTGGATAAGGTTAAGAAAGATAACGAGGAGGGGCAAAATATCCAAGAGGGTCTAATGCCCTCTGAAGCACCTGATACGCGTGGTTTGCTGGACATATCTTTTTCTTTTGTTGCAGCCAAATATTTAGGAGGCGACTTTTATGATTTTGTGGATTTTGAAGATTCGAAATATATTGGCATGATGATCTCAGATGTATCGGGAAAGGGTATCGGTCCAAGTTTATTTGGAACTACTTGCCAAGCTTATCTGAGCATACTAGCGACTAACCCGAGTGAAACGGGAGAAACCCTGAAAAGTATGAATGAGCGTTTGTGCGAAAACAAGTCAAACAGTTTATTTGCAACAGCTTTCTACTTGACCATTAATTTGGATAATTTAATGATGACTTACTCTTCAGCGGGTCATAATAAAATGTATTTGTATCGCAGAAGAACAAACAAAATCCAATATTTGTCGGGTAAAGGACTTGTCTTAGGTATGTTTTCTCCATGCGAATATGAAACACAAGAATTGCAGCTAGAAGAAGGTGACTGGATTATTCTATACACCGACGGTATTACGGAGTTAGAAAATTCAACATTAGATCTCTATGGAATGCAGCGGTTTGAGGAATTGATTCTGGAGAATACAGATAAGTCGGCTGAACAAATGAAAGAAATTCTGCTTCAGGATTTGGAGCTATATCGTGAGTCAGTGGCACCCTCAGATGATATAACCTTTATTCTTGCAAAGGTTAACTCAAAAATATCAAATTCTTAAATCGATAAAGTTACCTAAGGGTGCTTCAAAAAATTTTGCTCGTAATTTATCGAATTGTTGTAATGCCTCTGAGTATATTTGAGACAATTTTTGATAAGGTCGTTTTATAATTGAGGGAATTTGAAGTGCGTCCAAAGAGAATTCTCCACGGCTCTTGGAGAAATTAGACTGCAGATTATATCGATTAGAAATAATTTGGGAACCGACTTTCATACTAAGAATATGACAAAAAGTATTCATTTTAGCAATATTTTGTATGATTTTTTTTCAAAGACTGCATTAATTAGGATTTTTGTATGAATGCTAAGTTTATTAAGACTTGACGATTTATATAAAAGTTAGAATACTTTGTAACGTGCCACAATTGCGATTGATATATAATTTCGTGGAAAAATAGGAGACTTTATGACTTCAATGAAGACAGTTTTAATCTTAAGTTTAAGTATAATCTGTAACCATATGAATCATGCTATATCTGGTGCAGAGTTGGCTCCGATGTTAACCTCGCTTGCGCAGGCTGGTCAGCAGTATCAGGCTCAGAGTAAACAGTTTGACGAGCAAAAGAAAGTTCAGCAATCTAAACTGAATGAAATAAATGCGGTTACAAATAAACAGTCAGCCACCGCTGAAATGACCAGTCCCTATGGTACAGGAGCGACTCCTCCAGTCGCTGCAGCAGGTTATCCCTTGCTAGACCCTTATTCTAATCCCCAATATTGGGCCCAGAGAGGTCAGCAGTTTAAGTTTAGCATGGATGTCGCATCTAAGCGCTCAGAGACCATGAATAACATGGCCAAGATTCAGTTAGAACAGGAAAAGAAAAAGCAAGAAATGATGATGAAGGGTATTGGTACACTAATGAAAACTGCCGGCTCGACCATGGGACAGATGGCCGCTGACAAAAAGGCTGAGGAATTGAAAGAGAAGGCGGCACTAGAAGAGAAGGCTAAGGCGGTCAAGGAAAATGCGAGAACTGGTGAGAACCTTCAACAGAACGTTACTGATGCTCAGGCAGCTTCTGATAAGAATACTGCAATTATCAAAGAATATGTAGATAAACCAAATCTTACCGATTCTCAAAAAATTATTTTTGAGACTGCAGTTAAAAATGAACCGGCCCTGCAAAATGAGCTTAAAACTTCTAAGGATAAGTTACAAACGTGGAAAGACAGTAACCCGGCACCCATGCCCACAGTTGAAGATCAAAAAACTGATACTAAAGTTCTAGGCGAAGAAGAGGCCGCTGATGGTGCTAATAAGTTGAGTAAGGACAAGGATTAGGGTGTGGTCAATAGATAACCAGGTGCCCTACTAAATTCTAAATCCTGCCTAAATTTTCTTATTTTCATACCATTTAAGGCAAGTTCAAATGGTA
>CAZRWM010000076.1:0-11417 GCA_964603885.1 uncultured bacterium | reverse complement strand
ACTGTTGAGGAAGCTCTGCAGCACCCAAATTGGGCCATGGGTTCAAAAATAACCATTGATTCCAGTACTCTTATGAACAAGGGGTTAGAGGTGATTGAAGCACGTTGGTTATTTAACTGCGAAGTAGATTTGATTGATGTCGTTGTACACCCTCAGAGTATTGTTCATTCTATGGTCGAATTCGAGGATAATTCGGTTTTAGCTCAACTAGGCTGGCCCGATATGACAATTCCTATACACTATGCACTGACGCATCCAGAGCGAATGCCTCTGGAATCATTACCCAGCCTCGATTTGATTAAAATTGGACAACTTACTTTTGAATCCCCAGATCATGATCGATTTCCTTGCTTAAAATTAGCTTACGAAGCCTCGAGGATGGGTCACAGCTTTCCAGCTGCCTTGAACGCCGCAAACGAAGTTGCAGTAGCTGCATTTCTGGATGGAAGAATATCCTTCTCTGCTATCCCTAACACCATTGAATGGTGTCTTGAGCACCATGAAATTACAAAAAATCCGAATATAAATGAAGTTATAGAGATTGACCGTATCTCCAGGCACTTATGTACTCAATTTATAGATAGAAGTACAAGGAGTATTCATTGAAAATAAGAGTTGGACAGGGATTTGATGTTCACCCCTTCTGCGAAAATAAAGCTCTAAAATTGGGTGGAATCCAAGTGGAACACCCTTTGGGACTGAAAGGCCATTCTGATGGAGACGTACTATTACATGCAATTTCAGATGCCATTTTAGGTGCCGTAGGACTGCATGACATTGGTCATCATTTTCCTCCAGGAGTATCACACACAAAGGGCATTGATAGTAAAGTCATCCTACGTTACGTACGCGACCAATTAAAAGACACCGGCTGGTTAATTTGTAACATAGATAGCACTATCATATGTGAAAACCCTAAAATATCTCCTTATCGTGATAAGATGGCTGACTGTATTGCTGAATGCTTAGGAATAGCTGCAGATCAGGTTCAGGTAAAAGGCACTACCACGGAAAAGCTAGGTTTTACGGGTCGACGGGAAGGTATAGCGGCACTGGCCACGTGCTTGGTAAGAAAAAATGAGTAATTGAGCATGGAACAAATAGTACTGCAAAACAAAAATAAGGCTAAGGTATCGAAGCCATCAAGTGAACCCTCAAAATCAGTTCAATTTGAATTTAAGGGAACAAATTCTCCTGGAGATACGGATACCACTGAGATAGCTATTTTAAGACCGTTATTAGACAAAATACGGTGTACTCAGGATATTAAAAATATTCCCAACGAGAAACTTGATTCGCTCAACGAAGAAATACGTGACTTCTTGATACATGAACTCTCAAAAACTGGAGGTCATTTAGCTCCGAATTTAGGTATTGTGGAGATCACGACAGCATTACACCGAATCTTTGATTTCCCAAAAGATGAGTTAATATTTGATGTAGGCCACCAAGCGTATGTGCACAAAATGCTCACTGGACGACAGGATGGGTTTAAGTCGCTCAGGCAATACAAGGGATTATCAGGATTTTCCCATAGGGATGAATCCATTTTTGATCACTTCACCATGGGCCACGGGGGCACCTCGCTGTCGGCAGCATTTGGACGAGCACTTGCAAGAGACCATTTGGGTGAAAATCATCACGTAATTGCATTAATTGGCGACGGTGCTTTCACTGAAGGCATGGCTTTCGAAGCCGTAAACCACTTAGGTCATTGTAAAACTAGGATGATTATAATTTTGAATGATAACGGTATGTCTATAGCGCCAAATGTAGGCGGTTTCTCGCGTTATTTTGATAGGGTTAGGGATGAGCCACATTTACGTAATTCAAAAGAGTATTTGAAACATTTAGTCAAAGATATACCGGTGTACGGAGATCACCTCTATCAACTCATGTCGAAAATGAAAAATAGCTTCAAGTACCTAATGACGCCCGGTGTTATTTTTGAAGAACTCGGTATTCGTTACATGGGACCTGTGGACGGCCATGATATGACAAGTTTAATTGACGTATTTCTCGAAGCTAAGGAGCTCGATCGCCCAGTAATCATTCACTGTAGAACTACCAAAGGTAAAGGCTTCCAACCTGCCGAAGATATGTCAAAGGCGGGCGCCAAATGGCATGGTGGTGGACCATTTGATCCCTGTAACGGGAGCTTTGTAAAGTCGTCTACTTCTACACCTTCCTACAGCAACATACTGGGACAACATCTGACTTCACTCGCTCTCGAGGACAAGCAGCTTCATACTATTACAGCTGCAATGCCAGATGGGACGGGTCTGTCAAAGTTCCGAGACACTATACCTGAGAGATTTTTTGATGTTGCAATGGCTGAGCAGCACGCAGTTACTATGAGTGCGGGTCTGGCGAGTCGAGGTATGAAACCATTTGTGGCTATTTATTCAACGTTCTTACAAAGAGCTTACGATCAAATAATACATGATGTATGCTTACAGAATTTACCTGTAAGATTTTGTATGGATCGTTCTGGTTTGGTTGGGGCTGACGGCCCAACTCATCATGGCGTGTTCGATATGGCTTACTTACGATGTATTCCACGATTAATTGTGATGGCGCCATCCGATGAACCTGAGTTTGTTCGTATGCTTAATACGATGCACAAATATGATCAAGGGCCGTCTGCAGTGCGCTACCCAAGAGGATCTGGACCGGGACTTGATTTCCAGGGTATAGAAGAGACCATCACAGTTGGTCAGTCACGCCTTGTCAAACAGGGCTCTGACCTCCTGCTGCTATCCATAGGCCGTATGCTTAGTGATGCTCAAGAGGTGGCAAACAAAATCGAAAAACAATTAAAACTTAACGTCACGATTGTGGATGGACGATTCGTAAAACCAATCGATTCTGAAATGCTTGCTTTTCAGCTGAAAAAAAATAAATTTAGACTGATTACATTTGAGGATGGTTGTGTGCAGGGTGGCTTCGGGAGTGCTGTAGCAGAAGAAATAAATTCAATGAAACTCAACAACCCTGTGAATCAATTAATACTTGGTATCCCCGATGAATTCGTAACCCATGGAACCGTAAGCAATCTTTGTAAAGAACTTGGATTGGATTCTGAGACCATGTATGAACGCGTGCAGCATTGGCTGCAGGAAGGAATGGACCCCGAATGGAGTTACAAACTGGTTTAGTCACACCTAGATTCGAAGAGCTAAATTCCGATATATACCGGAACATTGTGAAACAGCTGGAAAACCAAAGAAGCACAATCAATCTGCTCCATCTTCAACTGAAGAAACAAGGCAGCAAAGATAACGACAAGGCAATCCAGGAGAAAGACAAAATCATAATTGCACTCGAAAAACAGCTCAACACTCTTCATGCTGGAGATGCCAATTCTGCACAGCAAGAAAAAATCAGCGAATTAGAATCAGAGATAGCTGATTTAGAACAACGTTTAATTGATAAAAATAAAGAGAATCGTTCCATTCAGCAGAAATATAACGAACACTTAAATCGCTTAAATAATCAGATTACTGAGTTAGAAAAAAACAAACTTGAGATGGCAAAATCTAGTCATCAGAACGAGATGGAGTCTAAAATCTCCGAAATAAACTCAGAGTTAGAATCTAAACTATTTGAAAATAATCAATTGACTGAGCAAGTTCGTATGATGCGGTCTGAGTTAGAGCAAACGTCAAGTAGTGATGACAGCCTACTGCAGGAGATTCAAACCCTAAGAAACCAATTAAACAATGTTGATAGTTCTAAAACGATAAATGTTTCAAATGAAAAACTAACGCGTCCTGCAGCTGACGTAATAGATGCACAAGTTTTGCACAAACTGATAGACTTTCACGGCCGTTTACTTGACGTGAGTGCAGAAACCTTCGATCTTTCATGGATTCAAGAAACGCAAACTCAGTATGAACAATTATTAGTTGATTTTGAGGTTAAAAGTTTCGATTCGGTGGGTGAGGATATTGATGAAACACGTCATCACATTGCAGAACTTGTGTATTCCCGGGAACATTCACACAATGTAGTTTTTCGAGAAATCCGTAAAGGGTTTAAGCATTTTGACCAAATATTCCAGAAAGCTTCGGTAATTGCAACTCGGAATCCTGTCCACTGCCAATCGTGTGGATTTATAAGTGTCGAACAGAGCAAATTTTGTAGTCAATGCGGCTCAAGACTGGAAATGGAAACGGCAATAGGTATTGATCCAGAAGTCAAACCGCTTAACGATTTTGAAAACGCCAAATCATATTTGGAACTAGCTCAATCACACATGAAGAGGAGAGAGTATGAGCGTGCCGAAAAGGCACTCAACAAATCGCGCTCCTTGAATCCTGGTTGCGTCGTAAGTGTTGTAGAACACGCTAAGGTGCTGGAAAGTCGTGGTGATTTTGAAGCCGCACGAGTTATGATTGCTGAATTTACGGAGCAGTTCGGAAACTTTTCTACAATAGATCAATGCATAGCAAGATTAGAACAAAAGTCTCGCATACTCAACCTACTAAGAGAGTTACATTAAATTGTCATATCTTTTAGGATCATTTGAATCTCAAAGAGTTTAAGCAACTGTTTGCTAGGGAGTACATATTATGATGAATTTGATAGTAGACGCAGTTAAGAGAGGTGCTTCTGACTTACATATCAAAACAGGTGATGTAATTCGTGCAAGAATTAATGGTGTGTTACAACCGCTTTCAAAGGATCGCTTGACACCTCAGCAGGTACAAGCTGTAGCGGCTAAAATGATTGCTGACCCAGATGTCCGTGAAGGAATGAGAAGCCTTAAAGAATATGATTGTTCCTATGGAATTCCACAAGTTGGACGTTTTCGAGTAAGCATTTTCAGACAGCGAGGATCTTTCGCGATTGTGATGAGAGTAATCGCATTTGGCATTCCCTCGATAGATTCTCTACTATTACCGCCGGTAGTAAAAACCTTGGCGGATCATGAAAGAGGTTTAACTTTGGTTACCGGAGTAACTGGGTCCGGTAAATCTTCGACATTAGCTGCTTTAATCCAGGAAATGAATGAAAAACATAATCGCCATATCATTACTTTGGAAGATCCTATTGAATTCCTATATCGAGATAATAAGTGTTCTATCACCCAACGAGAGGTCGGCAATGATACCGGCTCGTTCAATAACGGCTTACGTGCAGCCCTCAGGCAAGATCCGGATGTCATCTTAATAGGTGAAATGCGAGACGCAGAAACGATAGATACAGCACTAAAAGCCGCTGAGACGGGCCACTTAGTAATGTCAACTGCGCACACCCCCGACGCTCCGAAGACGATTGCGAGATTAATCGCGGTCTTCCCACCCGAAGAGCAAGATATAGCAAGAATCAGAATTGCGGATAACTTAAACGCAATAGTATCGCAAAGACTGGTACCGCGGAAAAATATGGATGCCCGAATTGCAGCTGTAGAGATCATGCTGAACACTAAAACAATAAAAGATTGTATTTTAGACGACACTAAGACCGATCTGATCAAAAAATACATAGCTGAAGGTCGAAATCAATATGGTACACAGACTTTCTCACAACATCTAATTGATTTAGTGAAGGCCGGCCTGGTAGATGAGCAGTATGCCAAACGCGCCAGTAGTAATGCCACTGATTTTGGAGTGGAACTTGCACTAGGTAGCGGAGACTCTGAGTACCATGATTATATAGAAAACGATTACAACGGCGATATTTTTGCAGACTGACGAACTTAGCGAAGGAAATCGATAATATTGTAGCATTTATTTCAGTACATACTTTCGGAGCAGTTCAGCTGCTGTTAGACTAAACATGTGAATCAATTTACAACTAAACCGAAAACACGCTTTCTTGTCATTTTCCCTTCGCAAGACGTGAACCAAAAATTTGTGAAATGGATGGGCGCTCTTTGCAACGCCGTTAGTTCCGAACATAAGCTTTATATAGCGGCAGCATCGAAGAAAAATTGGCGAGAGTTAGAAGAATACGCCATCAAACAGCCAATTGTTGAATTCTGTGACAAAAACTCCGACATGATTGTTTTCGTTCCAGTCAATATAGCACTGCAAGATTTGGATTGGTTTGACCCAAATAAACACCGGCTAATTGCTTACGGATATGAAAAGAAATTACCAGCTGAGGGTTTGCTGTTAAACTTGTGCACTGGTTTGCTTTGGATGGATAATCTACCAGAGTCAATTCAAACTTCTTCATTCCCCACCTACCAAATCACTACTCGAGCAAAAACTAAATGGAAAAAGTTTTTTGATTCCGACTGGTTTAAAATCCCGCCACGTCAAACCGCCATTGAACTTTACGAGATAAAAAGACATTACAACCAAGGTATACGTAGCATCAAGCAATCCTATGAAGAGAGGTTAGACTCACTACAAAGTAATTACCGAGAAGAAATCAAAGCCTGGAGTCAAACTGCGCTGCAAAAAAATTTAGAAGCAATGAAGCCGGTAAGTACCACCTCCAATTCTGACATACAGACTTCGTCTATGAGCACTACAGAGAAACAACTTCATGCAAAAGAGGTCTACATCAAAGATCTTGAAACGCGACTTAGCCGCTATGAAAATCAGACACTCTATGTAATTTGGCATCAAGTTAAACATCTCGTAAACATTCTATTAATCCGATTGCCTTTGGCGTTTGGCCTTCTGGGATATCATATATTCAATAATTACTATCATCGTTATCAAAGTTCTAAAAAGCAGCTTTGAATACCAAATTTGTGGATGAATTCAACCATAATTTCGACTTATGCCTAGATTCCCGTCAGGGGGATTTACTATCGCTCAATGTGCAGAATGATTGGCTAAATAATTATCTAGAGAATTCTAAATCGATTCGGGGGATTCATCGTTGGAACTTTTTACAACCTTTCACGGATGCCTCCTTTTCAATTGAACCATTAAATTCAAGTTTTAATCGCTACCTTGAATATCTTCACTATTGTCGTTTTCACAATACTCACCCAGTAGTTCATCTCGACTCTGACTTGCTGTGGATGCTGTGGAGCTGCCAAAAAAATGCGGGTCAATTTCCTGAGATTAGCCGCTCAGCGCTGCAACTTTTCTGTGAATTATCGCAAACAGAACCTAAGATAAGCTTTTTTGAAGATAATGAGTTGATACTGAAACTGAACGGGTCCACATATAGTCTTGTCTTGGAGCAATCAGAAGATGTAAATCGCCTCAAAATTCATAACCAAAATGAAGTATTAAATATTTTTCTTGATCGAAATTTATTAAATTACAGAAAAGGATTACGGGAAAGATACAAAAAAAACTTAAACTTTACGCCCGCTTTAATTCCTCATAATGAAGATTCAGAATGGGTTCGTAGTTTGTACAATTTACCAAAAGGTTTGGATTGCGAATTTAATGAACAGAAAGTAGCTACTTACTTAAATATCGATCTAAAAAAACTGTCTCGTATACAAAAAAAACTGATAGAAATAGTTTATTTCGAAGAATGGCAGTTTATTCATCGAGCCCTCTCATTTCCTAGTCAAAATATTCGCGAAAAACCTACACCTCCAGTAAAAGTTTTTGATCGAAATATTCCCAGAGATTATTTTTGCTGGATTGAAGATTCTTCGGATGATTCAATTGAGGCAACCAATGAGTTCAAAACCCATATATCTACCCCAGGCGTTCATCTTCATAATGCTTCAGACTATATTTTTAAGGATGTTGAAGGAAATATGCTAAATGCATTTATGCGACGCTTTAAATCTCATGGTACGGGTCAATTTCTTGATTCGGTACTTCCTGAATTGTTAAATGAATTAGACAAATCGGTTCAGAAATGGCCATCCGAGACCGCAAGCTACGAAAAACCTTGGAACTATTTTGTTAGAATTGCAAGTATTCTATGGCGTCAATCTGTCATATCACCAATGACTGTTCACCTTGATCTTACTTCACGCTGTAATACAAAATGTTCGTTCTGTGGTTATCATAGTCCTCTGATTAAAGAGAGAGTCTGGGCACATTCAGGTTGGCAAACTTTAGATTTAGATTTTCAAGTTTACGAAGATTTACGTAAAGATTTAGTTAAATCAGGCGGGGCTGATGAAGTATTATTGATCGGTGGCGGGGAACCAATTTTGCACAAACACTCCTCAAATATAGTAGAAAGTCTCAGCTCCGCCGGAATGAATCCATATTTATTTACAAATGGTCTGGTTATCAATGAGGAGAAGTCTCAGAAATTACTAAGAGCTAATTTATTTAAATTTTACTGGAGTATTCACGCCGCCGATGAGGATACATGGATCGCCTTACACCCGGGCGCCAATCGTGGTCAGTTTAAGAGAGTCATCCAAAATTTAAGACGCTTTATCGAAATAAAACAAGAAATTCAGGCAAATACTCGTGTGATTGTAATCCATGCACTATGTAAACAAAATTATAGTCAGATAGAGGATATGGTGATCCAAGCAAGGGATTTAGGAGTTGATGAATTAAGGTTCCAATTGATGCAGCCTGTATGCAGCGAATTACATGAACAGCTCCCTAATCAAGAAGAATTAATTTGGATGAAACATAAATTCGAGGAAATACTAGAAAGTAAAATTCAAGGTTGTATGACCCTAGAAACTAATATTAATTGGCAATTGGAACGCAAAGACGAAAGACTTAAACGAGATTCGCCTGAAATCAAATCTGGTGTCTGGAAAAAATCTGCTAAACCAACAAGCCTTCCCACTCCAATTCAACTCGAAAATCGACTTGACAATCCCACTAATACGATACTTAAAAATTCTCGTGGATCGCAAATTCGTAAGCGCTGTTATGCCGGTTATTTCGTATTACGCAACTTTGTTGACGGAAGACTGAGCTACTGCTTTCATGACAGAATTGTTGGTGATCTAAAAGTTAATAGCTTTTCTGAAATATGGAATTCAGCTGCTTATCAAGAATTACGTAATCGAGCCTTGAAGATGGATGCTACCCAGAATATAAATTTATGGGATGGCCACAAAGGGAATTGGTTGATTGCCGAAGACTGCGCTTCCTGTTCGAATTATGAAATGCAGACTAGAGTGGAACATACATTACGTAAAACAGGCTGGTGGATTTATTTACATCCTGAATCAATGTAAGCCCTCTCAAAGTGGATAATCCCTTGTGATTCAGTCCAAAAGTGACTATATTCGCAACGGTTTCTAGTTTCGATAAAACAAGGGCTTTTTATGCCGGTGAACGACATCAATATTTGTGTAGCTACAGCCAACGGTTCGGGTAGTGCTTCGTCAAATAATATTCTCTTTAAATCAATTTTTCATATGGGTGTTCCCTGCTCCAGTAAAAATATGTTTCCATCCAACATCCAAGGGCTCCCCACCTGGTACCAAATCCGTGCCAATGCCGAAGGCTTCATGGCTCGTAAAGATGTCATTGACGTAATGATAATATTTAACCCCGCTACAGAAATTGAGGATGTAACTAGAGTACGAAAAGGTGGAATGGTAATTTACGATAGTACCAAGGAATTAGATGAATCATTAATCGTTGAAGATGTGCAGTATGTGGGAGTACCCGCAGAGCAATTAGTCAAGGACAACGTCAAAGCTGGAGTTTTACGCAAAAAAATGCGTAACATGGTCTATGTAGGTGCTGTAGCCGGTCTTTTCGATGTTTCAATGGACTCAATAGAGCATGTACTTAAAGCTACGTTTGGTAATAAACCCGAAGTAATCGAAAATAATCTACAATGTATAAAGATAGGTTACCAATCTATTGAGGAACAGAATATTACTCATGATCTGGGTACACTCAAGGGCATCGAGGGTCTCAATGAGAATAAAATTATTCTCGAGGGAAACACAGCGGCGGCACTCGGATGTATCTTTGGTGGTGTTAGTGTCGTGTCCTGGTATCCAATCACCCCCTCATCTTCATTAGCAGAAGCAATTGAGCAGTATTTACCCAAACTCCGACCAGACAAAGATGGCAAAAAAAACTACGCTGTAATACAAGCGGAAGATGAGATTGCTGCTGCGGGTATGGTTCTAGGGGCTAGTTGGGCTGGTGCGAGGTCTATGACATGCACTAGTGGGCCAGGTTTGTCTTTGATGAATGAAATGGTGGGTCTCAGTTATTTTGGTGAAGTCCCCTGTAATATTTTTATCATTCAACGAGGTGGGCCATCTACGGGACTACCCACGAGAACACAACAATCTGATCTACTTAGTATGTACACATGCTCGCATGGCGATACCAAACATCCAGTTCTAATTCCATACGATATGAAAACAAGTTTTGAACTTTCAAGATTCAGTTTTGATCTTGCAGAACGACTTCAAACCACAGTGTTTTATGCATCAGATCTTGATCTGGGCATGAATCTCTGGGTTAGTGACCCACTAGAGGACTCCGGAGCCCCCTTTGATAGAGGTGAAGTATTAAATGAAGAGGACCTCAAAGCACGGGGAGATGAATTTGCACGCTTTATGGATGAAGATGGAGATGGAGTTGCCGCACGAACAATCCCTGGGAATATGCATCGGAATGCAGCTTACTTTACATCAGGTGCTCTTCAGAACAGCTTGGGTAGACGAAGTGAACATGAGGATGAATATCGCGATACACTCTTGAGAGTTCGTCAAAAATTGGAAACAGCTAGAGATTTAATTCCACCCCCTGTGCTCTTAGGTAGTGGTGATAATAAAATTGGTTTTATAGCCTTGGGGTCTAGCGTCGAAGCTACACGAGAGGCTGTATTCAGGCTAAATCAGAGTGGAATAGAGGCCGACATCATAATACCACTAGGACTCCCGTTACATGACGAATTATATGCTTTCATTGAAAGCCATGAGCAGACTTATATTGTGGAACAAAATCGCGATGGACAGGTACTTTCAATAATCAGAGATGAACGACCCGATTTATCAAGCAAAGTTAGTTGCCTTTTGATTTTCAATGGTTTACCGATCACTGCGGGTGGCATCATTGAGGAGTATAACAAGGCAGGAGAAGCAAAATGAGTCTTAAAGTTAATGGCATAGATTTAAGCGAAAAAGATTATCAAGGTGCTCCTTCCTCGATGTGTCAGGGTTGCGGACATGATGCCATTTCAGCCTCAATACGAAAAGCATTCTATGAGAGTAGCATTGATCCACGAACAGTAATGAAATTGAGTGGTATCGGATGCTCCTCCAAAACGCCGGCCTACTTTATGGGCCAGAGCTTTGGAATTAACTCCGTCCATGGACGTATGGCAGCTATTGCCACAGGTGCGCATGCAGCCAATCACCTCATGACTCCCATTGGAGTTTCTGGAGATGGCGATACATCCGCAATCGGATTGGGTAACTTTTGTCACATGGTACGCCGTAATCTCAATATAACTTATATCATTGAGAATAACGGAGTTTATGGACTGACGAAAGGACAATTTAGCGCTACAGCTGATAAAGGAACAGTACT
>CAZRWM010000075.1:0-11449 GCA_964603885.1 uncultured bacterium | reverse complement strand
ATTTATTGAGGGGCGTAATCGAGATCGTCTCGCTAATCGTATGCTCGCTCACAATTTTTCGGTTGGGGGTCTACCTGTTCAGTATTTGTCTGAGGATTATAAAGATGAGGAGGATTATCGCGACTGTCTATATTACAGGGTAGATCTCAAGTGGCAAAATGCTCCCCTTAATCTCTCCCTGGGAGTTCGTTCACCATGGGGCAAGATTGCATCGAGTGATTATTTTAATGAGGAAAATCAGGCGTTTGCTGTAAATAAAATGTGTCTTTCGAATTTTTTATCGGAAGCTTTTCTTGAGAACCTTGAGCTGATAGCAAATCAATTTCCGTCAAATCAGCGGCATTTCTTTACGGCTAGTGGTCAATCAGAGAGCTTTGATAAAGCCATAAAAACAATATGGAAATATAGAAAAATCCAACGCTTAATCTGTGTCGAGGGAACTTACTTTGGCCACGGATCATTCATGGCTCGTTCTGTTGCCTTGCCAGGTCAGAATTACTACCCGGTAGACTACATACCTCATCCGTGTAGAGTTGGAGCTCAGCAATCTATTGAACGGCTGAAATCCAAATTAGCTGGAAATGATTATTTGGCATTCTGTGTAGAACCTTTGATGCAAAAAAGTATGCAACGAATAAATCTTGACTTCTTAGAAGAGGCTAGCTCTTTGTGTAGATCAAAGGGAATACCTGTGATATCAAACGATAGTGCCAGTGCATTTAACCGCTACAGTTCACAAAGTTTTTGTGCAGGGCCTCTATTTAATGCCGATGTGAGTGTACTATTTCTTGGCGCTCAGATGGGGTTAGTTTTGGCTCATGAAAATTTCTTTGTAAAAGACCCATTGGCTCTTATATCTACGTGGGATGGCGATGAACACACTTTACAATTATTCAGTAGCTATTTGCGTTACTACATTGAAAATAAAGATGAGATATGTGATCGGCGAATACGATTTGATGAAAATTTACGAAATATCTTTGATCAACAGACTCAGCTAGAATACGAACTTCACAATGGTTTTGGTTGGGCTCGCGGAGCATTGCAACAAAGTCTATCTGATTTACTCAGCACTACAATTTGTGATGGTAGCTATCTGATAATTCCAGACGATGACAGCATTAGCGAGTATTTGGAGCTCTATGGATCTTAATTTTCCGATTATCACATATTGCGCAGACAGTAGTTTCCTTGCTAACGGTCAAAAGCATGGGGAGGATTATCGAAATGCAATCCATGAATTAGCCAGTATCCGTAAAAACCTTATGATCGAGCGTAACCCAGATTTGAAGGCAGACACCTTAAGCAGTCTAGCTCATGAACAATGGCACATTAATCGTAAATTTTATCCAGAATTGGCTGAGGAGCTGGAGGGTATCCGTCAAGGTTCTAACATTAGCATTAGGGATTTAGTAATTCTGAACAATTACACTGATTTTCGAGATATTCAAGTTGGAGAACAAGGTTGTAGCACTGTGTTTGTTAGAAATGGATCACAGCAAATTTGCGGTCAGACATGGGATATGCATTCCTCAGCAATGCGCTTTGTTTGTGTCATTCATGTACCTGGAAAGATGGTTTTATTTAGTCTGGTTGGTTGTGTAGGCATGATGGGGTATCACAGTTCAGGACGAATGGTAGGTGTAAATAACCTAAATTCTATCGATGCACAACCTGGAGTGATATGGCCCGCATTGGTGCGTGCAACTCTTGGGCAGGCTGACCAGGTGGCGATGCGCGATCATTTGTGCTCAGCAAAGGTTACTTCAGCGCATAGTTATCTTGTGGCAGACAAATATAGAGCCGAGATGTGGGAGGTTCTGCCAAGTCTTTCTCGTTGTACAGGTAGAGTTAGTGAGGGAGAGGTTCAGGGTTCTTTTTTTCATACGAACCACTGCCTAGACAATGAGGTTCAGAAATTTGAAATTAAAGTTGGAAATGCTTCTACAACTAGAGATCGATATGCTCTTCTAGATAAGAAAATCAACGATGTTAATAACTTAGAAGATATGAAGGATTTGCTTTGCGACCATGAAAGTTATCCGCGCTCAATTTGTAGTCATTTTGAATCAGGGAGTCAAGACCCATCTTTTACATGCGGCGGCTCTGTAGGCGAACTTGGTAAGGGTGAGTATATTTTCTGGAGAGGTTGTCGAGAAGAAGACAATTACGTCAGTCATCGTTACAGGATCGATGAGGGAGCTTTTGTAAGGCAATGAAGCCATTCTATTATTCGTGGAGCATACAATCTCAAGTTGTTGATTTTTCCTTAGACAAATGTGAAGGGCCATATTTCATAGAAGATGGACGTAAAATTCTAGATGGCATTAGTTCTAGTTTTCAGGCTCATTTTGGTCATAGTTTTTTGCCATTGAAGCAGTCGATAGTTGAGCAGGCAAAGAATTTTAGCATTGCGCCACCCAAAGCTAATTTTCAATTAAAACAGTCGGCTAGTGAAAAGCTTCTTGATTTATTAAATTTGAGGGGACGTATATTTTATACTCTTTCAGGTGCTGAGGCAGTTGAGAATGCTCTCAAGATAGCACGTCAAATTCGTGACGGAAAAAAGATTTTAGCTAGAAAAAAGAGTTATCACGGTGCTAGTCTTGGGGCTCTATCTATAACCGGTGATTGGCGCAGTGAAAACCATTTTGGTTTGCAGGATTTTACGATCAGAATACCCGAGCCTGTTGACGATCCTGATTTAATAAAATTACGACAAATCGTTCAACAGGAAGATCCAGAAAACATCGCCGCAATTTGTTTAGAAACTATCAGCGGAACCAATGGAGTCTACTCAGGTGACGCTAGGTGGTGGAGGAAATTGCGAGAGTTTTGTGATGAAACCGGTATTTTGATGATATTGGATGAGGTACTAGTTGGGTTTGGTCGTTGTAAGGAATATTTCGCATTTCATAAGTATGGTATCGAACCAGATATAGTGTGTATGAGCAAGGGTATTACCGGTGGATACATTCCGTTTGGTGCTGTATACACGAATCTAAAGATTTGCGATTTTTATGAGAATAGAGTGCTAAGTAACGGTCTGACTAATTATGCGCATCCACTAGGGTTGGCTTGTATGAATACCGTCATAGATACACTTAAAGACCCTAGCTTTATTGATAACAAAATACTGCTAGAACGTGACTTTGCTGCTCAATTAAATGAATTGAAAAATATTGATTGCGTAAGTGAAGTACGAAGTCACGGACTTCTAGCAGCCATACAATCAGATAAATTAAAACTCGACTGGCAAGATTTTTGGAAACTTGGAGTCTATGTTTATATTAAGCAGGGTATGCTCATACTGGCACCGCCCTTTATACTAAGTACTAATGAACTACATGAGCTTATGGGAAGAATTAAGGAAGCTTTTAAGCTCGATAAAGGAAGGTAAGGAATGATCCCGAGTAAGGGAAAAATTTATGCGAATGCCGAGGCAGCAATCCACGATGTTAAAAATGGTAGCAGTATTATGAGTGGTGGTTTTGGTTTGTGTGGAATCGCTGAAAATTGCATAGAGGCTTTGCGCCTTTCAAATGTTAAGGATTTGACTCTGATAAGCAACAATATTGGCAACTCTGGTCGTGGTCTTGCAATATTGTTGAAAAGCAAACAAGTCAGTAAGGCTTATTGTTCATATGTAGGCGGTAACCCAGATTTGGAATCACAGATGTTATCAGGAGAGGTTGAAGTGGAATTAGTTCCTCAGGGAACATTTGCTGAGAGAATTAGAGCAGCTGGCATGGGCATTCGCGCATTTTATACTCCCACTGGTTACGGTACTCTGGTCGCAGAGGGAAAAGAAATTAAAAATTTCGATAAACCTTGTCTATTAGAGGAGGCGTTGCATTCTGACTTTGCCATCATCAAAGCTCAGAGAGGAGATTATTATGGCAACTTGTGGTTTAAAGAAACCGCAAGAAATTTTTCCCCTCTTATGGCAATGGCTGCAAAAACTACGATCGTAGAGGTGGAAGAATTAGTGCCTCTTGGCACTATTGCTGCGGAGGATGTACACCTTCCCGGGATTTTTGTTCAACGTATTTTTCAAGGGACTAATTACCAGAATGATATCGAGTTTGAAATTATTGTCGAGGGAGATAGGTAATGGCTTGGACAAAGTATGACATGGCTGAACAAGTCATAAAGTTTTTCAAGCCCGGTTGTTCAGTAAACCTAGGGATTGGAATGCCTACCATAATAGCCGAAATGATTCCACCAGACCTCAACCTCGTGATTCATTCTGAAAATGGAGTTATGGGTGTTAACGGTAGACCCACACGAGAAACTATTAGCCCCACGCTGATAAACGCAGGTAAGGAAACTGTTGCGATTGCAAAAGGTGCTTCCTTCTTCGACAGTTCTCTAAGTTTTGGAATGATTCGCGGAGGACATATAGACTTCTGTGTTCTGGGGGGTATGGAGGTTGACTGTAAAGGTTCATTGGCTAATTGGATGATTCCCGGCAAGAAAGTCACAGGCATGGGCGGTGCAATGGACCTTGTCAATGGTGCGAGAACATTAATTGTAATGCAAAAACATTATTCAAAATCCGGAGATTTGAAATTAAAGAAGCAATGCGAACTTCCTCTGACTGGTTTTGCCGTGGTGGATGTTGTAGTTACTGATCTGGGTGTATTTAAAATTTGTGATGGAAAATTCAATTGTTTAGATCGCGCGCCTAATGTAAGTAAAAGTGATCTGGGTCTTGGTGATATTTTAGGATAAATTATGCGAAAAGCCGTATTTGTAGCTCCTCTCAGAACCCCCTTTGGCAAAGCTTATAAGGGTTATCTTGCTGATATTCGTCCAGATAATCTATTGGTAAATTTGCTCGAGACTCAGAGACAGAGAAACCCTGCACTTTTTAATCTAGAAATTGATGACTTGATTTGTGGTTGCGCTTATCCCGAGGGTGAACAGGGATACAATATAGCTCGCCTGACTGCTTTAGGGGCCGGTCTGAACCTTCCAGGTCTTACCGTCAACAGGCTATGCGCATCCTCATTAGAAGCTGTTGCTATTGCTAGTTCTAGAATTTTTGCAGAACAGGCGAGTGTTATTCTTGTGGCTGGCATAGAATCTATGTCTAGAATCCCACGCAAAGGTGCTAATTTTTCAGAGAGTTCATTAATTCGTGAAGTCTCACCTCAAGCTTACATAAGCATGGGCGATACTGCGGAGGAGGTTGTTAAAAGATCTCAGGTGAGTAGGGTCAAGCAAGAGGATTTTGCTGCTCGTTCGCATGAATTAGCGGATATAGCTTATAACAAAAATTATTACTCAGACCATGTGATACATTTAATGGATGTAGCTAAAGATGAGGGAATTAGAGTTCCTGTAAATCGTCAGAAAATGGCAAGCTTAAAGCCGGCTTTTTCAGAATTTGGTTGTGTGACTGCGGCAACTAGCTCCCCCTTATCTGATGGCGCTACGAGTGGTTTTGTTGTGAGTGAGGCCATAGCACAAAGCCTTGGATTGGATGGATTAGAGATTTTGGATTGCACTTGGGGTCATGTAGCTCCCGAAATAATGGGCTTAGGTCCAATACCTGCACTTCAAAAGCTATTTAATCGTAATAGAATAAAGCCGTCTGACATAGATTCCTATGAAATTAATGAGGCATTTGCTGTACAGGTTCTGGCTTGCCAACAGGAACTTAATTTACCGATAGAGCGCATCAATAATTGGGGTGGCGCAATAAGTATAGGGCATCCACTTGGTGCGAGTGGCTTACGTTTGATAATGACTCTTCTTAGTCGTTTACGGCACTCGTCTAGACCTAAAGCACTGGGAATTGCTACATTGTGTGTAGGTGGTGGTCAAGGAATTGCAATTTTGTGCCGTTATTTACCACGCTCTACTTGATCGTAAACAACAAATTAAAGATCCAAACCTGCTTAAAAACGTATTTTATTGTCATTAAATAAAATTTTTAATACAAAAGTAGAAAAATAGTTATACTTTTTGTTAAAGTGTGTTATATAACAACGAATAAGCTGTGTCAAAATTATTATGTTGAACAAAAAAGTTTATTTAGGTGGTTAAGGAGAGGTTATGGCTGATTCAAATCCTTCACATCTAGGTGGTTATGAAAAAGAGAATAGTGATCGTGGGCTTTCTGGAATAATTAATCGTAATAATGATTACAAAATTCTAGTGCCAAATGTAGATCAGATTCTCAAAGACGATAGAATTCATCTTTTGTTAGATATGCCCGGCTTGGACGAGTCGAGTTGCGAAATTGAGTTAACGCCATGTAGGGTCTCAGTCTACGGCAAGTTACATAGATTTTCGACAAGCGATGATTGCGCTCTCTCGTCGGCTCAAAATCGTGGTTTATTGAAACGAATGCGTAATGAGCAGGCTCGGCAATTCCAGTACTTTTTCGATATCCCAGTGGGCTTTGAGGGTCTAAATCATGCTCAGTTCGTGGAGGGTACCTTGCATATTTGCGTTGATAGGGTAGCATTCAAAGATATGGAAGAAGATCTTTCTCAAGCCTTAAATTGACACTAAATAGTTAGTGTTTGGCATCTAGTGTTATTTTGTCGGAATAAACTCGGTCAAACGAACTTTTGAGCATTTCAAGATGAGTCTCATCTAAGTAAGCGCCTAATTGCACTTTTTTGGTTCTACCCGCCGTGTCATGGTAGTAGACTTCGACGTGGTAATTTCCCATACCACTTTGGCAACAATGGTGAAAAAAAACATTTTCTAATGGAATTTTCTTAAACCATTGTATTCCAAACAGCCCCTGCCTAATTATTAACATATCCTTATCAAGAGTGACATTTTCGCGATAGCCAAAGTACAGACCTAAATGTGTCAAAAAAAGCAGATTAGCAAGCATGTATGCTACAAAATAAAAGACGTTAGAATTATTAAATCCTAAGTTGTTTTTACCAAGCTGTGACACAAGACCTTGTAATATTTGTCCAAACAGACAAATTAGAATAATGAACAAAGCAATTAAGACGGTTGAAACCAAAAAACTTCTAGGGAACTCTGAATATAAACTCAATGGGCTTTTCGATCGTAGAAAATTACGACCTCTATTATGCAAATGTTCGAATGTCCAGAAAAAAACATGTAGAAGCATGCCTCTCTTTCGAGAGAGGAATGATAATTTCTAAGTCTGCGATAATTCAAAAATAATTCATTTCTTTAAAGTAGGACAAAAGCTTAAGAATGCATCACATATTGGCTTGACAGTAGTTACGCTCTTAAAATAAAAAATATTTTCTCGACCCGAATATAACGAGAAAAACCACACCAGAAGCTATAAATTTTGAGATGTAATAAACAATTGCTAGTGTCTCAGTACAGAACCATAAAACACCATGGTGAATTGGTAATACCAAAAAGCCAATTGCCACATAAATAAATGATTCACTATATCTTGAACTGAGTCTTCGGCGACTAAATACTAGCTTAGTAGCTATGAAATAGTTGATAATATTTCCAACTAAAAAACCCATTAATGCACTTAGTAAATAGTGCCACTGCAAGAATTCGGTCAGGCAGTACAATGTCAGATAATCGCTGCTGAAACTAACTGAACATACCAATAAGTATTTTGGTAGTTCTTTATGAGCATTTTCTAATCTGGTACCGAAATTATCTTTCATATTTAGTTTTTATGATACTAGAAATGCTAGAAAGCTTTACAAATGTACCTAAATTCTGGTTATTTCACTATGTATCGGAGGATTATATGCAAACTGCAGTGGATTTTTTACGTGATTTAGATGAATTTCAAAGATTATTATCGACTCATAACTCTCGAGTTGAATCTTACTACGACCTTTTAGAGGACTCAATTGATGAGCAAGATTTGAGGTGGCAGCACCTCCAAGAAATTTTGCAAACCTTGGAACTTAAGCCCTCCAAGGAGAATCTTTTGGCTCTGATTACTAGACTAGTTTCGATGCGTGATGATTCTATGATTCAAGTATTAAAGAAAGCTGGTAGAGATCCAGAAAGTATAGAATTATCGAGGCACCAGGCTTATGCCTGGGTCAGTGAGTTTTATATTAAAAGGCAGACTGAATTATTGCAGCAGTTGGAAGACCTTAATTTGCTAAATCCGTTTTATCGAGCAGTATTAAATGGTATCCATCTAACTGGTATTGCCTTCACAAAATGGCAGCCTGTTTGGACACAGCAAATATTAAATAGTGTAAATAAAAAATTAAGCGAAGAATTTAATGGCGACCTCAAATCGGTGAGTGAATTCCTAAATAGAGAAGGTTTAATCGACAATGGTCATGGTGGCAACCCCGGAGACCGATGCTATTCAGTTCTGGTAAGACAAGGTGACAAGTGGGTCTCCAAAGCTTACTCGGAAGCTTTTCCAGAGGAAGTTAGGGCAGTCACTCTAGCACTTAGAAATTTTCATGACTCACTCGATCTCCTTGAAGATTCAATATTTAATGAAAAGCAGGCTTGGCAAAATTATTTGCTAGCCTTAGTCTATGCTTTTGAAGAAACTAATGTGCATAATTTGATAAAAAAATGGGCCGATGTTGACCGTTTATGGATGCAAATTCGAGGGCCGATACAGCCTGGTCATCCTCTCGAATATTACGAGGATCATTTTCGGCAGGCGGTGGCCTTGGAGTGGGACGTTCGCATGGCTAACCCTGAACATAGCACTAAAGGTTTACGTAAACGTAAAATCGAGCAAATGTCCTTAAAATTTTTTAATAGCTTTGAAAATCAGAATACGGATTTTAACGAAACTGTCGATTTTGCGGTCAAAAAGTTAAACTCAGTACAGCTTCATATTGGTAGGGTAGGATTATTCTATGGAGCAGATTTCTGTGGTTTACCTTCTGCACAAGTCGTTCCAAACGATGAAGTTGTTTCCAAAGTTCACGGTAAGAAAATTTTTGCTTTTCCAGATAATATTTTACAAATTCTAAGATCTCGACCATTTCTGCGCTTGTCACGAGAAGTTTTTGGTCAGGATTTTATGCGAGAGGAAAGACAGGTAGTCTTCAAGGATCGTCTTCTATGGTTCAAACTATACGATATTTCCACTATAGGTCATGAATATGGACATATCCTGTGGGTTGCTGATGATACGGAAGCGATTATGAACAAGACTGGTAATTATAAAAATGTTGAGGAGTGGAAAGCCACTACAGGTGGATTAATGGCTTTTTTCATGGATGACGAAGACGAAGCTTTAGATCCAAATTTGCGCTTGAAAATTATTAGAGATGTCGTCAAAAGATCAGTGGGTCTAATAGCATGGCGAGAAACAAGTGAAGTATTACCATATTACATGGAGGCTTTGATTCACTTACAGGGTTTGTTCGATACGGGCATTCTAGATTTTGATAATGAGAAAAAGAAATTAAAGATAAAAATTGACGATGATCATTACCAAAAATTGAAGCAATGGTATTTCAAAGCCTACAAAGATTTAGTATTTAATTACTATTTACCCAAGATAGATCCGACTACTTTCCTTGAGCGTTTTACAATTAAGGAAGGTTCAATTCATATGCCTATAAATGAGAAAATTAATGCAATGACTAAGTGGTATTGGGATTTGTACCAAAAGTATGGTCGTGAGTTGGATAATATGGATAACAAAGATAATTATCGACCTTTTGATGATCGAGAGCAGGCAGCTTAAAACCTAAAACGTTTTTGAATCTCTACTTGAGTTTCATTTTGATATCCCTCTTTTTCAATGTTTTCAATTTTTAGGCTTGATCCTGGCTGGAATTGTAATTCGAAATTCTTGGATTTTGTTTGTATGTTTCCCTGCTTTCCCTGCGTGATACCTACACTTACATTTTCTCCCAGCGGCTGACGGATACCTACAGAGTTTTGTTCCGAACTTCCGATTTGTGTGTGAAATTGTGTTCCAAAATCATTAAATATGCTACCAAAAAAACTATCGATCATCGTGTTTACTAATAAGTTAGCTCCACTTTTGTAATCATTTGTTGGACTGGGTGATGCGATTTCTTGTCCGTCTAATTTGTTTTGTAAGCTACCAAGAAAAGAATTACGAAGTTCTTCATCAGATCTTCCGCTGAGACTAGTTAGTCTGAATTTTAGTTGGGGGTATTTACCAGAGATTTTAACTTCCAGATCTTCCCCTCTAAATTTTACGCCAGCCAGTAAATGAATCCAGATTCCATAGTCATAAAATTGATCATTATGAGGGTTTGAGGCATTCCACATCGTTTGTAGTTGCTCGGTTAATGTCTGACTTTGATATTGACTGTTCGCAGACCAAAGAAGTTGATCCTTAAACTTTTCTCTAGGTTTTGGAAATAGCTTTAAATGGGCTGGCTCTATCAGAGTAAATTTGTTACCCGCAAGCTTAAAAATTGCAGATTTTAGCTCTGCAAAACCGCTAGGTCCCTCAAGGCGATGATCAAAAATAAGGCTAAAATTGCCAAGCCCTTGAACCTGCTCATCACTGATTGCAGTTTGCCCTTCAATTGTCCAACGATATGCAGAATTGGAGGATGTGACACCAGAATCGTCTCGTGAGTCGAAGTTAAGATAATCTACTAATCTTAAGGAGCCAGTTTTTATTTGGATGAAGCCCTCAGAAAACTGAGGACTCCAGGTCATTGAACCGCTGGCTTCACTAGAGTATGATTTTAATTTAGAATAATTTTGGAGATCAAACTGCAGCTTTAATTGATCACCGTCAAAGTGCGCTGTTAGCTTAGTGCTTTCTGCTTTCCCAAAATCTTTTACAATCAAATTCTTTACGTTTATTTTAGCTTTGATGTTGTCCAGTGCACCTCGTAATTCAATATTTGATGGACCGCTGGTGAGAATTTTGTGTAAATAAATGGAGCCAGTGTTAAGGGAGCCGTACATATTGAGTTTTTTATCAATACTAAAATCACGAGTATTGATATTAAAAGCTGAAAATTTATTTTGCCATTGGATTTTATCCAATTGCAAACGATTGAATAGTAACCTAGAGTCTGAGTAAGCGATTGTGCCTGATAAGGTACTTCGCCAAATATCTTGCTTATTTTTGGATATACTAAGGCGTAATGGTATAATTTGATAGTCGGTTTGTCCCGGTTTATGCTCTATATGACTAAATATGGTGCTCTCTGTATTATCAGTATTACTCCAATATAGAGAAGTAGTAAGGTTAATATCATTCTGAAGATTATAGTCCTTTTGGAGGTGTGCACTTCCATGTATTTCCACACCCATAATCTGGTCAGTGTCGCAATGTGGGAAAAATTCTCCGGTAGCTAAAGGATTGGGCAATACAGACAGGAACTTCGATAGACGTTTGTCTAGCAATCTATCAAGCCATTGAAGATCTAGATTAAGCTTGAATTTATTGGCTTTAAATTTTAATGCGTTTAAATTAAGATTTTCGCTCAGAATTAAATTGAATACCTCAAGTTCACCAACTTTTAGAAGTTTAAATCGAGATTGA
>CAZRWM010000074.1:0-11725 GCA_964603885.1 uncultured bacterium | reverse complement strand
AATCGTTTCTGGAATGTTAAGCTGCGCCGTAAAGTGCCTCCTGGGAAGTATCAGATGAAATTGAGTACTTTATCTGCTTTGTCTGAAATTGCTTTTACGGAAAAAATAGTGATAGACGTAACAAAATCTGTAGATGATACTGAGGATTTGCTTCAAGAAATTCTTAGAGGCGAGTAAATTTATCTCTCAAAGGAAAATAAGCTTTTCTGCTGACCATAAAAGGCATAGACTTATTAAGTGACTTTATCCAACCACTCTACAATCTCATTAAAAATTTTCTTCATGACTCTATGTCTGCATGCGTTGGTACCCCAGTCAAGTGCCCAGGTAAGTGTTGCTCGATTGAAATATTCTGGAGGAGGTGATTGGTATGCAAATCCAACGAGTCTTAAAAATTGGCGATTAGCGGTAAAAAGAGATTTGGGGTGTAAGTTTGATATCAAACCTCCCGTGGGATTAAGTGGTTCGGAGTTATGGGACGTTGACTTATTGTACGCCACTGGACACGGAAATATCAGTTTCTCTAAAACAGAGGCAGATACTCTAAGGCGTTATCTACTTTCCGGTGGCTTTTTGTGGGTTGACGACAATTATGGCATGGATCGTTTTTTTCGAATGAATATTCTGAAAGTATTTCCTGATAAGCAATTGCGGCTAATTGATGATAGTCACCCTGTTTACAAAGGGTTTCACAGTTTGATGGGCTTGCCCAAGATTCACGAGCATGATGGTATGCAGGCTGAGGGTTTTGGTTTGTTTCACGAAGGTCGTATGATACTGTTTTACTCTTATAGTTCAGACATTGGAGATGGATTAGAAGATTCAAATGTACACAAGGTTCCGTCTAATCTGCGTCGATTAGCGGCTAAAATGGCAGTCAATATAACTTATTACGTATTAAATTATTAGCAATGAACTTAAAATCATATAAATTCCTGGTAACAGGTGGCGCGGGTTTTATCGGAACTAATTTGATTCGTAGATTGGTGACCGAAGGGGCACAAGTTCTTGTTGTAGATGATTTCTCATCAGGTTTTATGTCTAATATACCTTCAGGTGTTGATTTGATTGAAGGGGATATAGCTGATTCTGCTGTATGGAAATCTTTGCCGCCAGTGGATTATGTATTTCACCTTGGAGCTATGGTCTCAGTAGTGGAATCGTTGGAGAATCCGATAAGATGTGAACAGGTTAACGTGCACTCAGTCCTTTATTTACTGGACTATGTTCGGCGGCATAATGTGAACAAGATTGTCTTTGCAAGTTCTGCAGCTGTTTATGGGGACTCAGCAGAGATTCAAATAGAGAGTCAGTATCCTGCGCCAAAAAGTCCGTATGGTCTATCAAAGTTAAGCGGTGAATATTTGCTCAATATGGCTTGGATGAATGAGCGTATTCCTTATGTTGCTCTTAGAATGTTTAACGTATTCGGACCCTACCAATCGATAGGTTCTGCCTATGCATCCGTAATACCTATTTTTGTTAATAAGGCTTTGGACGGTGAGGTGCTGTCCATTTTCGGTGATGGGGGGCAAACCCGCGATTTTATATATGTAAAGCAGATTGTAGAGTATTATCTGCAAGCCCTGAGGACCGGCATAACGGGAGTTTATAATACCGGTAATAACTCTAGTTGTAGTATCATGGATTTAGCACAGAAGATATTGGATATAGCGGGGGGTTCCGATAGTCGTTTTGAGTTTTTACAATCACGTCCTGGAGATATTCGTAAGTCTCTGGCTGATATTACTCTTCTAAGTCGGGATTTCGAGCTTCAGGTCGTTAATTTCGAGGAGGCTTTGAGAGAGACTGTCGATTTCTATTTCGATGGAAAGCGACACAAACTGAATTGATCTTTGAATGCTATTCAGATTTTTAACCTACTTGCCTGACATCAGTGTTAAAAAGGTTGCCATCGTTGAAATTTTCCTGCGTTATTATATTGTTACGATCACGAATCCCTTTGGTATTTAAGTCAGCGGCCATTTCATTACGTAACCTGACGATCTCTGTTCTTGAAAGTGCGCTAGTATGTCCCGGTGAAATCTGGTCTGTCATGATCCCTCCCCAATATCTGTGTCGAAAATCATCAATATCCAGTTGATAGTCATATTGTCCGGTGTTCCTCTTAATTGCCTCGTAAATTGGAGCTCCAGGGAGCGGCACGAATATAAACAGTGAATATGCATCAGGCTCATTCTGCAGAATCCATTGTCGAGTCTCTTCGGCGGTATCGTAATTTTCACCCGGTAGACCTACAATAAAAAAGGATTTGAACCGTATACCAACCTGTTTACAAATTTCCCGAGCCATACTATTGGCCTCTACTGATTCCCCTTTATTAATTATTTTTAGGATTTTGTTAGAGCCGGATTCCACTCCTACGCCGACTTCGACGCATCCTGAGTCTTTCATCATCCGTAGCTTTTTGTAGGATGCCGTGTCGGCTCTCAGAAAGCAGCGCCAAATCATGTTAAGCGGGGCAATTTTCTCGCAGAACTCAGTTAGCCATTTTAAGCTCATGGTGAAGACATCATCAAAAAACATGACCCCAGTAAATCCTAAATCGTCTCTTAAATGAATAACCTCGGCGATTACGCTATCCACAGAACGCCTAGTAACTTTATCTTTATCCCAGGGTTTTGAGCAAAATCCACATTTCCAAGAACAGCCTCGGTTGGCCATGATGTAAGTGGATCGATGTCCTTGGAGATCATAAGCATATCGATCCATTGGAATCAGGTCGCGGGCAGGTGGTGTTAAATCGTCGAGTTCTTTAATTCGGCTGCTTGCAAATACTCCTTTGCGACCTTGAAGTGCTTCTATAATTGCTTGTTCACCCTCGCCTATCACGACAGTATCATAGCCAGCCTCTATTAATGAGTAAGGGTCTGCTGATGCATGCGGTCCACCGGCAATTAATCGTTTGCCAGGATTAGCTTTTGCTACATCAACCATACCATCAAATTGGGGGGTTGTACCCGTGACACAAATTGCGTCTGCATCGATGGGTTTACTTAGTTCATCAATACTTGGGATGATACAATTCACTTCGTAGCCAGCTTCTCTCGCAGAGCCAGCAACGTACAAAATTCCAAGGGAAGGATAAACATATTCGTTTAGCAGGAATTTTGAAGGTGGTACGACAAAAGTGACTTTCATTTGGATACTCCTGGATTAAGGTATAATCCTAATCTACAATATGGGCCATTACATAGTATCGGCACATTTACTGTTTTTGTTAATGCTTTTATTAAAAAAATGCGACGATAGTATACTTTAATTAATCATGTATTACCCTAAAAACTCTTCGATAAGGACTGTTATCCATATTTGTCAATTTCTGAAGCATGGTTCCGGAAAAGGAACTATTCAGCTCGTTAAAGCTCTAAAGGCAATGGGTTTCGAACAAAGATTAATATTGCCTCACCCCACGAGAGGGTTGAGTCACGGTCACGACGAAATAAGTGAAATCTGGAAAATGGATATTCCTACGTATTTTATTCACTCCACCTTTGAGCGTGAACACTGGACGGCGCAAAGTTTGCAAAATTGTCTTGATGGGTTCATTGATGACAGAGTTGCCGTCGTTACACATGGAGGTTTTTCCGCGAATACGGTAAGTGCTGCAGGTTATAAATTTACGCACTATTGCCATGGATTTGGTTTAGATAGACCGTATTGGGTAAATGATCAAGATAGGGAGGGGATTTCTCAAGCCTACCGAGTGTTAGCTGCATCTAATAATATCGGATTTCAGTGTATAAAACTGGGTATCCCTAAGAAGCTTATTGTAACCCATTATTATCCTCTAGAACTCGATATCAAGAGTGTTGATAAGCTTGAGTTTGATAAGAATGTTAATCTGGGCCAAGTTGGAAATTTTGTTGCATTGAAGGGTCACATCCATTCACTTAATACTCTGCAAACGATTATAACGAATAGAACGTTTGATAAAAATAAATTCCTCTTACATTTTTTCGGGATGGGTCCTTTAGAGAGTGTTATTAAAGAAAAAGTTGTAGACATGGAGCTCTCTAATTATGTTTTCTTTCACGGGCACCGTTCACGCGACGAAATTTTCCCATCAATCGATATCTTATTATTACCCTCAATTGTTGAGGGTTTGGGCTTGGTTAATGTAGAAGCTATAGAATTTGGTATTCCCATTTGTGCCTTCAATGTAGGTGGTGTAGGTGAAATTATTGAACATGGTAAAACAGGATTACTTTCTAACGTCAAAGACTCGGTATCTATGGCTGAAAATATAATTTCCTTGGTGGAGTACCCCTCTTTGGCTATAAACTTAGTACGAGAAGCTCAACGTAAAATAGGAAAAATGTTTGAATTGCCCGGGCGAGGTTCGCTGCTCAGATCTTCTCTAATACCGGCAAAGGTTTAACTTGTTTTAAAGAAGTGCCTGGATATCATGTACATGTCAAAGTCCATCAAAAATTTTCGATATTCTATGTGGTAGATATCCCAGATTGCTTCTGCTGTGGAATGTGTGCCTGATTCAAATTTTTTCACAAACTTTTCTAGATTTCCCCATCCATATTGTGTAATCAAGTATTTAACAAGCAGAAATGCATGTAATAGGTCATGTTTTTCTTTATGATTGAGGCGATTGTAATGCAGATAGTTTTTATCTTGCGGAAAGCTTTTTTCGAAAATATCGTCTCCAGTTCGCATTCTACGCAGTGTTAAATGCTTGAGTAAATTAGGTTGAGAAAAGTACATAGCGATACCTTCTTTTAGCCATTCTGGTGCCTTGTGAATATCCATTTGGTGTAGAAACATGTAACTCAATTCGTGGGCGAAGAGACTTGTGTACTTTCTTTTGAGTGTATCTACCGTAAGGTAGATTTTGTTTTCTATTCGGCGGAATTGAGCTGGAGGGTTCGCGCGAGTTTCGATTTTAGGCACCACCTTGATCCATACCACTTGATTCTGGATTCCTAATGCGTTTTGCATGTAAAAAATTTTTTCTTGTAAAAAGGGATACCACTCTTCCACATCACGAATAAGATTATAATCAGGAAAGGTCACGACTAAATTCCCCCTGCGAAAGATATTATGTTTATTTTCCTTTATTAGTCGTAATGTTAATTCGAACTCAAGTTGCGCTGGTTGGTATTCAGGGTTGATTTCTAACAAATTTTTTAGATGAGTCGCGGCGTCATAGTAAAGGCCTTTTTTTATGAAAAGCTGAGCAATTCGGAGTTTTGATTTGTAATGCGTAGGATCAAGTTTGAATGCTTTTTTATAATATATATAAGCGTCCTTGTATTGTTTTTTCTTATCGAAACATAGCCCTATGTAGTAGTAAACGTTACTTTTGCGAGTACTGAGAGCTTGAAAAGGTAATAGCAACTCAAGACTTTTCTCAAGTTTACCTTCTTTGTAATACATCTGGGCCAGTTTTATCGATAGACCTCGATTACCTGGATGAGAATGGAGTGCTTTCTTAATTTCTTGAATTGCGTCGTGATTTTTATTTCGTTCCAAGAGAAGTCGCGCAGAATGTGCATGAATCGATGAGTCTCTTCTGAATTTGACCGAATCATTGCTGCCAAAATATGCAATCGAGTTTGTTACACTGAATAAGCAGTATATTGGTAGTATATATATTCGGACTAATTGTTGCATGAAAATTATATCGAACAAAAGAGGGACTGTATTCAGTATTTATGAGGTGGATGCATGTGACATTAATTCGGAGGGTGACAAAAGCTAATCATCAGATGGTTTTTTGTCAGCAAGCTTATATTCTTTAAGCTTTCGCCATAGGCTAGTACGAGATATTCCCAAAGAGTCGGCCACTTGCTTCTGGTTTTCACAAAAACGCGACATACGCTCTTTTATCATTACCTTTTCTACATCAGTGATAGATGGCTCAAGAATTGAATATTTCAAGCGAATAAATTCATCCAGAGTTTCTACACCGTTAAGGTGGTCCCCATGTACGGGCGCTGGTAGAAGATTCATGGGCCCACCAGCCTGAATTTCAGTCGGTAAATCTTGCGGTTGAATAATATTTGATTCACACATAATTACTGAATACTCAATTATATTTTGCAATTCGCGAATATTACCGGGATACTCATAATTCATTAGTGTGTTAGTGGTAGCGGGGGCAAATCCTTGAATAATTTTTCGGTGCTCTTGACTAAAATTGTAAAGAAATTTTTCAATTAAATGGGGTAGAGACTCGCGTCGATTTCGTAAAGGTGGTAATTGCAGAGGAACTACATTGAATCGATAGTATAAATCTTCTCTAAATCTTCTTTTCTCGACCTGCTTTTTGAGATCTTTGTTGGTGGCTGCTATGATACGAACATTGACTGCTATATCTTCCACGTCACCAACTCGTCTAATTCTCTTCTCCTGAAGTACTCTCAGTAATTTTACTTGTAAGTTTAGTGGCATTTCACCAATCTCATCGAGGAATAAGGTGCCTTGGTGTGCAGCCTCGAAAAGACCAGTTTTGTCAGCCTCTGCTCCAGTGAAAGAGCCACGTTTATGACCAAACAGCTCTGACTCTAAAATTGTTTCCGTAATTGCTCCGCAATTGATTGCCACGAAAGGTTTATTTTTTCTTCGTGAATTGTTGTGAATCCATTTTGCTGTAACTTCTTTACCGGTTCCGCTCTCACCCATTATTAAGATCGTGGCATCCGTCGGTGCAACTTTTGCAGCTATTTTCATTACTTTCTGCATTGCAGGCGCCATATTGCTTTCAATAGTATCAGGTACTGCGGTCGGCGGTTGTGCCATCTGGCTGGGGTTTTGAGCTTTATCTATCTGCGTACGGATTATATCTAGCATCAAACTGGGTGGTGGAAGGTCGCTGAGAAATGCGTCAACAATTGGCTCTATCTTATTACGGTCTTTAACTCGTACATCCAAATCGTGTAAGTAAATTAGAGGAATTCCAGGGTAGTTGCGCCTAAGGCTCATACAATTTTCTACACTGACTGGGCAGAAGGACGAAAAATATAAGATAGCGCTCGGTTGACCAACTCCGACTATTGTATTTACTGGGTCCCCAAGCTCTAAAAGGGCTGTCTGAAAATTTTTCTGGAGGTTGTCTAGGAGTGCCTGTATTCGACTTTCTGATTCTGCAAGAAGGAGTAAAAAATCCATAGGCACCCATTTTACACGCAAGATTATTTTGTTCCAACGTCATTTATTAGCTTTAATTACCTTTGCGCATTTAGAATGTGGAATCGGTGGTTTAATGCGACGATGTGTAGTATTAAATTATTCAGGAAAATTTATAAATAGCTAGATTATCTAGAAAAGGACTATTATTCGTAATTTTTTGATGCCAAAAAAATGGGGAAGTCTACTTAGTTTTGGTTTTAGTATTTTCTTTTTTTGTTGCGCAATTTACACTAATTACTATCTTGATCAGTTACGGCAGAAATTGTTCATTGCAACACTCCAAAAGCATTCAAAAGAGTCTCAATTGCAGTCGACTTCACAATGGGTCCGTCAGGAAAATTCAATTTTAATAGGACTAAGTTCAGAGACACAGCCTTTATCAAATTTTACGGATTGGTTAAGTGAGAATGAGTGGTCTTATGAAATTTATAATTTGAAGGATGAAGTATCATCTGTAGCAACTTCCCAAAGCTTATGGAAGTCAAACACCTTGCATGCACTGCGCTTGATGGTGCTTTCAGAGAAAAGTTTTAAATTACGTGATTATGCCAGATGTGCTGAAATAACTAGCAGTTTATTGAAGAGGGAGGCTCATGTAATGCAGCTCCTAAAAGGCAGTCTCCCAAAATACGTATCAAACGTATATAACGTTTATAATACAAGATCTTTATTCACTATAGATTCGTATTCGATGTTTAGGGACGCTGTAAAATATAATCCGTCTGATCATCGCCAAGTATATAGAGGCATTTTGTACTTTAGGCTATACAGGTGTTATTCCGAACTCTCTGATTTTCGACGTTCCCGGCGAAATCTGGAATTAGCTTTAGAGGAGCTAAGTTGGGAAGTGGTACAAAATTTCATGCATGGGTCCAGCAGGAAAGTATTGCAGGGGTTGCATCCGAGGCCTTATTGGTCATTCGTGGAGAATCTTAGTTATTATGCTTCTTTTGATACTAATTTACTTTACGGGATAATGAGTGTTGAGTCTGGTTTTGATAGTACAAAAATCAGTTCAGCAGGCGCCTGTGGGCTAATGCAAGTGATGCCTTTGACAGCTCAATCCTTGAGTAAAAGTCTAACTAGATCTCAACTCCAAAGGTACGGTTTGAATGCCGAACCGAAGGTCGGTAAGGGCAATATGCTCAATTGTAGAAAGTTAAAGGATGCCTATTTGAATATTCACTTGGCTTCAATATTTTTAGAGCAATTACAATCCAAATATAAGGAGGCTCATTTTGTAATAGCCTCCTACAATGCAGGAGAGACTGCGGTTAGAAAATGGATGCAGCGGTCTCATAAAATAAATAAGAGTTTCTTGAGTCAGGTGAAATTTGCGGAGACTTATCGATATATCTATAAAGTATTAAACGACTGGCTTCGGTACCGTAGCGTCTATAATGGCTTAGGATTTACTGCACAGAATGTACGTTATGTTAACTAAAAACAGAATCTCCTTGTCCTGACGTTTGTTTAGTACTGTTTTTGTTTAAATTTGCCCATTACTAATAATAGCGCTTTAAGTGGCTTTTGAGTGTAAATGTATACAATCCCATAAAAAGGCCCGTATTTCGCCTCTTATAGATCGGCCCTTTATTCATGCTAGTTTTGGAGTTCAAATACTGATAAATAGTCTCGCAAATGAGGAATTATCTAAACTTTTGAATAGATTCCTGAATCTGTTTAATCTCTCGATGAATTTGGATCCTGCTCGAAATGTCGAAAAAGCCACATTGCCCTAACTGTAGTTGTAGCTCCTTCCAGCGTAATTGAAGTTCGCGTAATTTAGTTTTCCGCTGTTGCTCTTGTTCGAGCTTACGTTTAAGTTGAACAGCTAGATGTAGACTCTGCCCAAATTGTTCGCCGAGTCTCTCCTTCTCAATTGAAATTTGTTCAGACTGTTCTTTAGCGCAATGCAAGGATTCCTCACTCTGTTTTAGCTGTTCGCGAGTCTGTTCGACGAGTCTTTGACTCTCTTCTAGTTCCTTGTGATATTCCACTAAAGGAATGGTGTTATTTAATTGCTGTTGAAATTCAGCGATCTGCTGATCTTGTTGTAGAAGTTGATCTTCCAATTCACGAATTCTAGAAAGGAGATTCTGACTATCTTCGGGCTTAAAGATTTCGCCGCTCTCGTGCATCGTTGTTCGCGTGGGGGCGCTCCTATGATGGAACACCCTGGCAGTAGAGGTCCCATGTTCCCGAGAGTTTAAGTGTTGAAAGTTTTCCTCAGAGCAATCAGCAAAATTTTGCCCCTGTCCATGTAAGATATACTCCCTTGGAGTATTTTCAATATCGCGTATTGCAATTACATCTGACTTGAGAAAAAAGGATCGATTGCCCCGTTTCATTTTAATTGTGAGTAAGCCCTCTTTTATGTAGTGAGTGTAAATTTTAGTGCGGCCACAGCTTAAAATTTGACACGCTTCTTTGATAGAGATGAATTCTTGTGTTTCCATTATCTGATAATTAGTACCTTAATATTCGATCGGGATATTTAAATTTAATTTATAGATCATATGGAATTTTATTTGGTTAACATAATATTTATTATTTTCTGCGTTCAGGAATTTTAATCAGTCTGTTCCTCGTCATCTAAGCAAATATTTTCTCTATTACTGTCTACACTGAATCCTCGCTTCAAAAGGTTTTCTGTGTGTAAATCTATTAATAATGCGACTCTTTCTTCTAGAGAATCAATTTTCGTACTTTGTTCTGTAATAATGAGATCGAGTCGTTTATTGGCTTTCATTAATATTTTATTTATTTCGTGTAATTTTCGGTGATGATTTTCTAACTGTTCAAGTTTGTGCGACAAGCCCCTTCTATCATCGTCAATACTTACCGGATTTATTTTTACCTGAGTGCTCAACTCAGAGTTGCAACTGTTCTGAATTTGTTCGGAAGCCTCAATTAGCTGCTCCCTGATTTTCTCGTAGGGATATCCCTGGTTCTTTAGATGGTGGGCTCGTAAAAGTCTTTCGACCTGGACGGGTGTGAAAAGGAATCGATTGTAACGATCTCTAGAAACATCCAAGAACAGTGATTTCAGTTTTTTAATGTGGTAACGTAAAGAGTTGACTCGAATTCCGAATTGTTCAGAAATCTGATCAAGTTTTAAACGTTTTGAACTATTTTTAGATTCGATACTTTCAGGCACTGGTCTGACTCTCCGTGGTGTCCATAAATCTTAACAGTCAATTAGTTGTTTGATGTGACGATTCACGAATCTATCAGATCGTAGTGTTCAAAACAACCTAAAACGTAGAGAATTCGACGATATCTTTATCATTTTTATGGTATCTCTGAAGGATAAAAAACATTACAAAAATTTTTTGTTTGGAGTTCGATACAGTTTGAATATTCATATGTATCGAGTGTTTTAATTTGAAAACAATCTGAACGTTATAGATTTTTGTTGTTTTCAATATAGTTCGGTTTATTCATTTGTGTTCAATGGATGTTTTCTAGAAGAATGTTGATCTAATTGTTTTGATGCCCAATTTAATAGAGCTTGAAGTACTTGATGATCATCAATTACCTCTCTTGGGTTATTGACCTGACGCAATTCATTTAAAAGCCTCCTTATGGTGATTAACTGGTCTTCCATGGAATGATTCAACGGGATGCGCAATACGCGTACTATAGGTGTTTTCAGATTTTGTCTTAATCCCCTTTTAGCATTTGTGTTTACTGTTTCGTTATGGTGGGCTTTAACCTCCGTTATGGAATCATTCAATGCCTCTAGTATCGAATACTGTTCAACCTCGTGTGTGGTTAAGTTGTCAGATTCTGCGCAGGGGGAGGTTGTTTTGCTAATCAATCCTGTTTCGTCATCAGATATATGTTCTTGATTTGGATTACTTTCTCTTTCGACGTCTATTTTTTTTTCATCCCACAGCTTTTGAAACTCCTCTGGACTCAAACTGGGAGCAAGATAGTCCTCCTCGAGATTGGATTTAGAATAAAGATTTTCTTCAAGATTCTGTTCTAAATCTGACAATTCATCGTCTTGATCTATTTTTTTCGAAGATTTTTTCATGATGACCACCTTTGAGTAATGTCTTTTGGTTTAATGGTTACTGTTAGATACTGTGCATCTACTCAAACATTATTGTTTTGGACGTAATTATACTAAGGTTACTACAGATCTGTTCGTTTATGTTCGTTTTAATCCTGCTCAGTTCTCTGTGGTTGCCTCATAGTCACATTTAAATTTACCGATTATTCTTACATAATGCTATTCACCAGTAAATCCATGGTGATTTTTTTATAAACGTCTGCATCCACTTTTGAAGTTTGAAAATATGTACGATCTCACCAATTGTCTTTAACTTTCTCGTCGAGTATTCCGCGGTATTTTCGGCTAACGCGGCTGTGTAAATTCTGTCTTGATTGATTATAGCTTTGTAAGATTGGTCTTTGTCATCGGAAAATTGTGTTGTTATTTATTTGGTCCTTTCAATCTGAGGCAGGAGTCCCCTCTGTTCGGTTATACGGCAATGCTCCCAGCCATTCTAATTGATCAGATTCAGTAAAACTGGTTAATTCCGTAAAG
>CAZRWM010000073.1:0-11745 GCA_964603885.1 uncultured bacterium | reverse complement strand
GTATAAATTCAAGAAAACTATTGCATCAATCGATTAATTCCGTTTGATATGTGACGAAATCCTTCCCGGGGGAAACTCTACCCTGGAAGGTATGAACCAATTACTTATACAAATATTTAGACTACCGGGATCATGGATCCTCGATTTTATTCTGCATCTCGGAAGAGTTACGCTCTTGAGTATGCAAAGTATTTACTGGATGTTTCGTGGAAAGATATTTCGTGGTCATTTTTGGCAAACTCTAAATCTCGTAGGAGTCCAATCATTACCTTTAATTAGTTTCACAGCATTGTTCTCGGGAATGGTGCTCGTTGTTCAAGTTGGTAACCAGTTTATGGATCTTGGAGCCGAGTCTTACATTGGCGGAGTTGTTGGACTCAGTTTAACTCGAGAATTAAGTCCATTAATGGTAAGTATCATCCTAGCCGCAAGGATAGGTTCATCAATGGCAGCAGAGCTAGGTACAATGAAAGTGACGGAACAAGTAGATGCTCTGGAGGTTATGGCCACAAATCCTGTCCAATATCTTGTCGTTCCAAGAGTGTTGGCCTGCTGTTTCTTTACTCCTGTTTTAGTAATTTATTCGAACGTAGTGGGAATATGTGGGGGATGGGCAGTTGCTATTGGGCAAATTGGTGTCAACCATAGTTTATTTGTAGAGAGCCTGATTCAAATGGTCAGTAATTATGACTTTTTTTCAGGCTTACTTAAGAGTATAGCCTTCGGATTTATTGTAGCCATTATAGGCTGTTATAAGGGACTTTCTACTGCTGGCGGCGCAAAAGGTGTAGGAACGTCTACCACTCAATCAGTAGTTATAATTATTACAAGTATTCTAGTATTCAATTATTTTTTCTCATTAGCTTTTTTTACATATTTAAGACTGATAGGACGTATGTAATGAGTAAACCGGTTATACGTATGAATAACGTATACAAAAGCTTCGGCGATAAACACGTTTTGCAAGGACTGGATTTAACTATATATGATGGTGAAACCTTCGTTATATTAGGCCCATCCGGATGTGGCAAGAGTGTTAGTCTTAAAATTGTTACTGGACTACTAAAACCAGATGCTGGAAACGTATATGTCAGAGATCAATGTATTACCTCAATGAATGAACGGCAGCTCAATAATATTAGAATGGAATTCGGTATGCTGTTTCAGAATGCCGCCCTGTTCGATAGCCTAACCGTCGGAGAAAATGTCTCGTTCGGACTCAAAGAACATGGAAACTATAGCCAAAATCAAATTAATAAAATCATCGAAGAAAAACTCGATATGGTCGGACTACCCGGCATCGCATCAAAAATGCCTTCTGAGCTTTCTGGCGGTATGCGTAAAAGAGTCGGTCTGGCTAGAGCCATCGCATTGAAACCTAAAATAATTTTTTATGATGAACCAACCACTGGACTCGACCCAATAATGTCTACTGAAATTGATATGCTTGTGCTAAAGCTTCAAAAGGAACTCAAAGTAACATCTGTTGTTATAACTCATGATATGAAATCAGCATTTCGGATTGCTGACCGCGTTGGCTTACATTACACAGGCAAACTATGGGAGGTTTCAACCCCCGAGGAATTTCAGTTGTCAAAAAATCCTTTTGTACAAAAGTTCATCAAAGGAGACCCACAAGAAGCAGGTATCCTACCACAGGGAGTCAGTAAAGGAGCTAGGAAATGAAGCGCGAGTTAATTGAACTTAAAGTGGGCATAGTGAGCTTTTTAGCTTTAATATGTGGCATCGCATTGTTACTAGTTGTTGAAGATACTAACCTTCTACAAAAGAGTTATTCTATAAATGTTGGTTTTGCTGATGCCGCAATGCTTCTCGAGGGTTCTAACGTCAATATGTCTGGTGTAAAGATTGGGCGAGTAAATGGTTTATATATCAATCTGAAGCCTAGCCAGGAATACAAGGTAATAGCAAATCTTGAAATTAATACCGAGTATGACATACCCATGACTTCAAATTTCACAATTGGTTCAAGCGGATTATTTGGAACTAATTACGTAAAAATCGATCCGCCTGTAGAAATTCTCGAAGGTGAACTTCAATATATTTCTCGTAATTCTGAAAAGGTATTTCTTGGAACTCAACCGGAGAGCTTTCAGGACCTTGTAGTTCAAGGTAAATCTGCGCTTGAGAAAGTAGAAAGTATTCTAGGTCATGTTGAATCAGTAGTAGGAGACGGGTCCACCAAGGCTAGCCTCAAAAAAATGGTTAAAAACTTGGAAGCAAGTACAGGACAAGTCGATTTATTTTTGACAGATTTAAGAGAAGAGTTTCAAAGTATTTCTGTGGATGTACTATCCATAACTTCCAATCTTAATGAAATATTAATCGCTAATCGCAGTTCTGTGAAGAGATCGATTAAAAACTTAGAGTATTTAAGTCAAGATATGAGAGAGATAAGCAATCACAATAAGAATAAAATTGATAATATTATCAGTCGTATTGATGAGATTACTCTTTCCGTTGAAGACAATGGGGGCTTAAAAAACTCAATGAGAAAAATTCGAGGAAATTTCGAAAGACTTGGCGAAAATATGGAAGCTGTCTCACAAAAGGCGCGTGAGATAATCGAAAATCCACAATTGGAAGAAAAAATTCATGAAGCAATCGGATCCGCTACAACTGCAGCTGATGCACTTACAGATATAAAACGAGATTTGTATTCTACGAACACAACATTTACATCCCAAGTGCTATACAGTGCTAAGAATGATCATTACGAGAGTAATTTTTATCTTGATACAGAGTTCAAAAATAAATATTTATTAAAGATGGGTATCGAAAATTCGGAGACCGATAGTGGTTTATCACTTTTTCAAGGTGGTATGAAAACTCCTGATCTGACACTCCGTGCGGGAATATTGGAAGACAAATTTGGTCTAGGAATAGAAAAAGACATTATGGATAACCAAGTCACCGTGGGTCTTGAAAGTTATGATCTCAATGACCCTGCTTACAGAGCATTTACCCAATATCACTGGCGAGAAGGCTCATCGCTTATGATGCGTATTGACAAAATTAATAAAAGTAAAGAGCGTGATGTTATGGTTGGTGTATCTCACCGATTCTAGTAAAACATACAAAAACTATCAAATTTGGCAAACTTTTGTTGTATCAACTTTGGCAGTTCTATATAATGCTGGTCAAACGTACCACCAATTTTAGTAGGGACTATAATGCATTATTTAGCACTCGCTTTAGTCATCTTTTCTTTCAGTTTTCATAGTTTGTTTGCAAATAATAGCAATGACACAAGCTATTCACCTACATCACCTATGGAAAATCGCGAAACTAAAGCAGAATCATTAAATCTACGAAAAAATATGAATATGAGCTCTCAAACAAGTTCAATCAAAGGGTCAAGTGGTAGCAAAGAACAGAAGAGAAAAAAAGTAATTGGTACGGGGCCACTAATTACAGATATTAGGATCAGAGGCCATGCAAATACTGCTCCTCAAGTCATTAAGTTAGCTGTAGGTTCTAAAGTAGGCGAACGACTTAGTAAGGATCAGGTTGCGGACGACATTAGCGCTATTTATAAGTTAGGTTATTTTCAGAGCCCTCCAAGACCAGCAACTGAGCCTTACGGAGCTGGTATAAGACTCGTATACAATGTCATCGAAAATCCAGCCGTTGAAAGCCTAAAAATTAAAGGCAACACATTGATTCCAACTGAAGTCATACAGGAAAACATGACAACTCAAGTGGGCTCGGTTTTGAATATCCGCCAACTGTATGAAGATCTTTCCACGATCAGTAACCTATATCGTAAAAAAGGATTTATTTATTCCGGTATCTACAACCCTGGCAAACAAGTATCCATTGAAGGAACTCACATCACTGTGAACATAAAAGAATCGCGTATAAATAGAATCAAAGTACAAGGAAATAAGAAAACAAGAGATTATGTAATCATGCGCGAACTGCTTATGGAGGAAGGTCAGGTTGTAAATCGCGAGAGAATTTCCGATTCGTTGCGCAATTTACGTAACTTAGACTTCTTTGAACTCGAACAACCAGAAATTATTTTAAATCCAGATACAGGAGATACAGAAGTAACATTAAATCTAAAAGATGTAAAAACTGGTACCGCGAGTTTTGGCGGCGGTTATAGCTCTATAAATGGATTTATAGGCTTCGTTGATGCAACCGAGAGAAACTTCCGAGGTAAGGGACAAGCTTTAAGAGTGAAAACCCAATTCGGCGGTGAACAGGCATACGAACTAGCTTTTACAGAGCCTTACTTCAAAGGCCGTAACCAAGCTATAGGGGGTAGCATTTTTCGTAGTATTCTGGATCGCGACGATATTAGAAATCAATCATTATTTGCGCGGTTCGAGGAGCGCAGGGAAGGTTTCTCTCTTTTTACAACGCAACGTAAAAGGAAGGATGAAAGCTTAACTTATCGATTCATAGATGAACGGATTAAAACAGATTTAATAGCAGGGAATCCATCTAGTTTGTATAACGACCATCAACAAACTATTGGCATCACTTGGGTTATGGACAAACGAGATAATTTCCAATATCCCACAAAAGGTTATCGTCATAGCGTAACGTTTTCTACCACTGGTGGAATCTTAGCGGGGATTAATAACTTTAACAAATATAGCTACGAGTATCGTAAATATTGGCAAAACAACTTCATCAAGAAAAATACGCTTGCACTACGGATAAAAACTGGATTAGCCCAGAAACTTGACGGATTTATTCCATACATAGATCTCTGGTCTGTAGGAGGTTCTAACTCTATTAGGGGATATGAGGATAGAGAATTTGTAGGCGAAAAGATGTTTTATTCTAATCTTGAGATGCGCTTCAAGCTTTCCAAACAATTCACAGCCGCTCTCTTTACGGATCTTGGTTCCGCTTGGGATGGGGTAGCCAGCTTCGATCTTCGATCTGCATTAGGGATTGGAATTCGTTTCAAAACGCCTTTGGGCCCCTTTCGTCTCGATTTTGCTAGAGCTTCCGATCGAAGTAGCAATCAGGTACACTTCGGTATAGGAAGTATGTTTTAGTAGATAAACGATCACTGATTTATCATTAGGAAGGTACGATGGTTGTGGACCATGCAACCCGAGAATGGGCACAGTATAAAGATAAATCCTGTGGACGAAACTTCGAACAGCTAAAATTATTGTTGAAGAGTGTATTTCAGACGTATCAAACTACCAGAAAAGAAGGTTACCTTCTCGTTAATAGAGCCGGGCACGTTCAAGAGTCATCGCCCGAACCGCTAGAATTCTGCTATCGAACGATACACATACCTGATGTCCAAGGATTCACAAAACTAAGCATTTTTGCTTTCCTTGGTGGCTCCATAAAGTCTGTGGCCCCTAGAAAAATTTATCGCCTTGTTCGTAAGTTTAGATTAGATAGCGCTCATGTATTTTACTATGAGAATCCCCTTTTAGTTCAGATCATTTCATCTGAAATCAAGGACTCCAAAATTACAAATAATTTAAGTACTGAGGTCCACGAACTGGATCAATGGATTCCTGAATTGCAAGATCGCTATTTTCAGAAACGTGAACGGAACGTACAGTTTGAAAAGCTCGCATTTATAAGTGGCTCCGAAAATAAAAGAGCTCTCAGCGTCGAGTTAGAGTTTAGCTCGCAACAAATTCGAACTCACTCGTCGCCAGCAATAGAAATGAAAGGCTTAGCTGATACATTAGAAATTGAAGTTACGCGTACGATGAGACAAAAACTAAACAAGCCTAACCCTGGGAGTTTTATCGGCTCCGGAAAACTCGACGAAATTTTAGAAGCTATTGAAGAAGATGATTATACCCACCTATTATTTAACTGTGACATTCCTTCAAAGTTCAAACGTGAGCTGGACACACAGAGCATACTCGAGGTGTGGGATCGAACTGACTTAATACTAGAAATTTTTAGGGTCCGAGCCAGAACAGAAAGAGCAAAACTTCAGGTAGAGCTTGCTAGCCTACATTATCATGGTGAAGATACTATTAGAGGCCAGTTAAACGATCCTCAATTTGCAAATGTTATGGCCTATGAATCACACCGTGATAAGCTTCGGCAAAGACTCACCGAGAAGAAAAAAGCCATCAAGCAAGACCTTGAAAGATTGAAAAGGCAAGATGCTGAAAGACGAAGTAATCGTGAGATCACTGCACCAACTTCAATTGCTTTGGTGGGATACACTAATGCAGGCAAATCAAGCTTATTTAATAAATTTCTGGGTAGGGAAGAGGTGGCAACAGAAAATCTTTTGTTTAAGACCTTAGACACCACAACTCGCAACCTGGAAATATCTAAACAAAGTGTATTTTTGATATCTGATACGGTAGGTTTTATTCAGCAAATGCCGGAGCATCTAAAGGAAGCTTTTCATACGACCCTTGCGGAAAGTAAGCTTTGTAGTCATTTGCTGATACTATTGGACCCGACGAGTATTCCCATCAAACAACAGAAAGAATGCATAATCGACACCTTAAGTGCCATCAACCGGCGAGATCATGAAAGCTGGTTCTGGGTTGTAAACAAAGTAGACCTCCTCACGAAGAGTGAAATTTGTAAAATCGACGAAGAATACGAAATTGACTTGTTTATTTCTACGCATGATCCAAGTTCAATAGAAATACTTAAAGAATATATTGTCGAAAGAATTTCCAGTAACAGACGCGTAGTAGATCTGGAACTCGACTACTCGATGAACGATCAGATTCACGCCCTAAAGAAAATAGCAACGGTACTTGAAGAACCTACGTATACCAGTAATTGGATTCGCGTCAAAATCAGCTTTCCACATGGAGATGAATACAGAATAGAGCAGTTATTCGGAGCAAGCTTGGAGGAACTGGGTGCCGAGGAGACTGAAAAGCCTTGAAAATCAGTTTTTACCGTGGAACAGGTGATCTAATTTTAACTCTAAAGTGCCTCTAGCTAAACGTCGATCACCTACCGTTTCCCAGCGTTCTATGAACCCATCTTTAAGATGTAATATTTTCTCTGTATGCTCTGCTACGTCTCTTTCGTGGGTCACCATTATAATAGTTTTACCTATTGAATGTAGATACTGGAGAATGGCAAGAATGTCGCGTCCAGTTGCAGAGTCTAGATTACCAGTGGGCTCGTCAGCCATTATAATTGATGGATTGTTTAACAAGGCCCGGGCGATGGCAGCTCGCTGACACTGACCACCGCTGATTTGATTCGGCCGAAAATGTAATCTCTCACCCAATCCGATTGCTTCCAATAACTGAACAGCCATATCGTAGTTTTCATTGGCAGTACCACAATAGCGACTCGGCAGTAATACGTTTTCAAGCACTGTGTTATGGGGCACTAGATAGAAAGCCTGAAAAACAAAACCTATTTCCTGATTACGTACTCTAGAAAGCTTGTTATCGTCTAGATTCGCAATCTCCCGCGCACCTAGTTGATAACTTCCCTTCGTCGGCTTATCGAGACCTCCGAGTATATGCATTAAAGTACTTTTACCCGAACCAGATGGTCCCATGATAGACACAAAATCTCCCCGGTTAATTTCAAAATTTAAGCCTTTCAATATTTTAAATTCCTCAGTCTCACTGAAATAAGACTTCTCTAAATTTTGAATTTTCAATGCGGATGATCTAGTTTGCATGATTTGCTCGACTGACAGTAACGAGGTTGCGGAGTATAATGTCTCAAATCAAGCCTTGCAAGTAAGGAGACGTTATGCCACTTGATAAAGAAAAAATTCGCGCAATGATTCGAAAAAAAGCTGGAATAAAAAGAGGGGGACCCAGTCCTGTGTTCCCGGAAGTTTACCTTGAAAGCATGACAATAGAAGGTGTAGAAGTTGACTTCTGCCCTGAAAGCCATGGCGTCTGGCTCGACCACGGCGAAGCAGCTGATATCGGAGAAGGTATTCAAGATTTTCCCGACTTTGAGTGGTCATGGAGTCAGCGAAAAGAGAGCCTTAAGAGATCGCCCCGATATCCAAATGAGAAAATGTGGGAATTACCCTACGACAAGGAACATAGTCTCAAAGTGGATTATTGTGAAAAAAGCAAGGGAATCTGGTTAGATGCTAGTGAAATTGCCACTCTAGAAATAATTATGGCTGATAAAACCTGTCCAAATCAGAGGTTATACAAACTATACGAAGACATGAAAAAGAATGGATACGTCTGCGTTTCCTAACACCAAGTACAGTATTTGGTGATCATCATACAAACATATCCACCGATCAACGACGCTCTAAATATCGCTTAATCGCCACCTTACCTAGTGCTCGTATTGCCTCAACTTTGCTTGGGGTGTTGACTCTGTTGGTCTTCAGGTATGTTGCAAGAATTTCACTTAGCTCTGTAGATTTTAATCGCACCAGCTCTTGTATGGTTGCCTTCTTAATATTCTCGTCTTGACTCTTGTACAGAATAGATTTGAGAAGATCTACTCGATTTATGGACTTCTTATTTTGAAGCTCGTCAATAACAATATCTACAACTTCCTGGTGGAGGACTTGACTTGTACCTGTTTTATTATGTAGAAGCGCTAAATTACGATTACTGATGCGTGTAGTATTCTCATCAAATAATGGAAAGATATCTTTCAAAATTGATTCAGCCATTTGATTATTCTCCTTGATCTGACCCGCGTACCTTCTCAATAGATATCGACAAATAAAGACAAAAACATTAATTTTTAGATGATTTTTGTATGGTAAACGGCTGAAACCTTGATATTAAGGCGCCTGTAAGCAACTAGGATAATTTTGATTTTAGATCAAGGATCTTTTTTACATCCTGAGCCTGTTCTAAGCGGCCCACCAGCAAACATTCCGATGTATCAATTACCATCAGATCAGAGACACCCACCAGAGCAATAGATTTTGAATTTTCTGTAGAAGTAAGATTTCCATGGCTATCAATTGAAAATAACGTAAAGTCTTGACTGAGTCTTACATTATTATTTTCATCGCCCTTATGAACCTTAAAAAGAGAATAGAAACTTCCAACATCAGACCATCCCACATCACAAGGGATCATACTTACAATTGACGACTTCTCCATTACAGCCACATCGATAGCAATTGTGGGTAACTTACTGTACGCCTCATTAAACTTAGAGGTTCCTATTTTGCTATTCAATTCCATAAGACCTTCGTACAACTCAGGGCAATGAATGGATATCTCATCAATTATTTTTTGGGCCTTAAAGATAAACATTCCGGCATTCCAAGAATAATTACCCGACTCTAAATAGGACTTGGCTTTCGCTAAATCAGGTTTCTCAACAAAACTCTGTACCTCATAAGCTTCAAAATCATGTCCCTGGTGTTGCCTACCGCGAGATATATAACCGTAACCAGTCTCAGGATAAGTTGGGGTTATTCCTAAGGTGACAATTCTACCTGTCCGAGCTAAGCTCACTCCACGCTGAAGAATCTTCAGAAAACGCGATTCTTTTTTTATATAATGATCAGAATGCAATGAGATAACGATTGCCTCCGGGTCCCTACTCAGGGCCGTCACTGCGGCCAAACCGATTGCTGGAGCAGTATTACGGCCTACGGGTTCCATTAGCAAATTATTGATGGGAATATCGGAGAGCGACTCTCGAACTAAAGACTTGAAAGATGAGTTAGTTGATACCATGATATGCTCATCATCGACCATTGGTAAAATTCTCTCATAAGTTTCTCTAATCATAGATTTTTGAGAAAACAAAGATAGAAACTGTTTTGGCTTTTGATCAGTAGACATCGGATAGAAACGACTACCAACACCACCAGCCATGATAACAGCAAAAACAGACACTCTGTTTCCTCCTTAATGAGATTCACTAAACATCAAGTCTGCTAAATAACTTCGATCGATCACGCGATAATCTCCTGGAACTATCTGACCAGTGGTTACATATGAAATATCACGAGTATTCTTTTGCAATATGCTTAGCATAGGTCCATAAGTCGAAGTTTCATCGAGTTTTGTAAATAGAAGACTATCGACGCCCAAATGATTAAACGCTTTTATAGTATCGATCATATCTTTATATCGTGATGTAGCAGCCATGCATAAGTGTATTTCAGCATTCATTGAATCAGGTAGAAAACTCTTTAGACATGAAATCTGCATTTTACTTTTGGGACCCCGGCCGACAGTGTCGATTAAAATGACGTCTTTATCTGAGTGTTTCTGTAACGCGGGTAAAATCTCTTCAGGTCTAAATACTACCTCAAGATCTGCTTTGATACCTTTAGCATAGTATGTTATTTGAGCGACCGCACCCACCTTGAAAGTATCAATAGTAATTAAAGCAACCTTGTAAGAGCCATTTTCCGTGGAGCTCAAGCAAGTAGCTAACTTAGCAATAGTTGTCGTTTTTCCGACTCCAGTCGGACCAACAAAAACCATTACTTTAGGCACTGATGACTCTTTCGATTTAAGACTCTTGAAGATAGAAGGCCTGACCTTCACAGTGTCTCTATATCGGCTTTGCAAAGCCTCTTTCAATTCCTCCACAGTCCAAGAATGTTTGGGCTTCTCCTTAACAACATTTTTAACTACTTTTAGATATGTGTTAATTAGATCTCGATCAAATTCACGGGTATGCAGCAATGCTTCAAAAGTTGCCAGCGATTTCTGCGTAAAATGTTCCTGATTTGAAATCGTTATTCCGGAATCATCCTGTGCGTTCACACAATCATCATCAAGCTTTAAAAAATCATTGGCCCTTTTCTGCTTATTACCTTTATCAGTCTGTAGGAGTTGTTCAGGAGAGTCGAGAAATGATGATTTAAGTTTTTCCGGCTGAACAAAATCGCCAGTCGTAATCCTTTCTGAATCATTAGACGGTCTTGGCTTGACAGGCGATTGAAGCATGAATTGACGCAATTCTTTCAAACCCATGCGGATCTGTTTCATTTCCGACTTCAAAGCGTCAAGATCTTCAGTTGAGTTAACTGAGGAATTTGTAGCCAATAATTCCGACTTTTCGCCTGAAATCTGATATTTAGAACGACTACCACTATCAGAAGACGATAATTTCTTCAGACTTTTACTGTCACTTGTCAAAAACAAATCATTTAATATTTGATTTGCTTGATCGTTATGTAAATCCTGTGGTTGCCCTTTTGACCTTACAAGGCCCAATGTATTAAGTAGCTTTTTTTGTTTATCATCGGCAGATACTAAATTGTCTGATTTTGCACTCTTGAGCAATTCATCCAAAAATTCATTGCCAGACACTAAGTTTCGAGCGCGATTTTTTTGCTTTGGCCTTTTCTTTGGGCAAACTGCTACCACTTCGTATTTTCTCGTACCCATAAAACCAAAAAAGCCACCCTCTACAAATTCACGAGTTGAAACAATTCTTCCATCATCGCCAAAATCTTTTTTAATCTCCTCTAAAACAGCATTCATCGAAGTAGCTACATATCTTTTTCTATCAATCGGTTGGGTCGTCATGACCTACCTCTAACAAAAAAAGATATGAAATTTTGAATGAAATTCATTGAGGATGCTTTCTTCTTGCTTGGTTTCGATGTCTGAGAATATTCATCTACAATTTTTTGTAAACATAAACTAGCTTTACACTCTGGATATAACTTTGAATATGGCTTTTGGCCACGTACAGCCTTGGAAACATGCTCATCTTCCAAAATATAACCTTTATATTTGATTTCTCGATGCAAAAATTGCGAAGTAACTGTTTTCATTCGACTCGCGACGCCTACCGCCTCTTTCGCCGAAGCACAACGATTAA
>CAZRWM010000072.1:0-12138 GCA_964603885.1 uncultured bacterium | reverse complement strand
TTAATTCTTAAGCATAGCTGACAATACACCTTTATATTATGCTTACAATTATGAAAAATACTGATTTCGACTTAAGTACGGATAGTTTAACAATGCTAGAGGAGCAACTAGCCACTCTTTTCGTCGGTAATTCTAATGTCAGAGAAATTCGTTTTCAGCAGGACCTAGTCTACTTACTACAAAATAATCCAGTCCTATTGGAGGCTTCCTTGAAGATTCAGCCAGATAATAATGAATCTTTTATCCTGTTACTAATTCAGCAAGTATTCAATTATTCTATCAATTATCGGCATGCAATTTACAAACCCTATCACCCCAGAAACTCCGAAGAAAAAGAATTGCTGTTTCAAGTAATTCAATTGCACTTTCCCATGCTCCTAAAAAGTGGACAGGATCCTTTTTCTGTGCTCGATATTGAAAAAAGAAAAAACAGTAATTCCAGTAAATCTTTGTCAGTCGAGCAGCCAAATGAGCAAGCTGAAGATTATTGTCCCGTTCCGAATCATCGAGATGTAGGTTTCCGAGAAGATTTTTTACAAGAATTGTGGGTTATCCCTAAAAATCAAGATTCTGAACAACCTGAAGAACTTGTGGGAAGCTATCCGTCTTGGGTACGAGGCGTAATTAAGGATATGCGACGCACTTCCGAATTATTTAAACGATTCAAAGATAATGAAAATCGCACTTTTGTTAGTAGAGAGGATATCAAATATCAGCCACATCATTGCGCTGTAAATCTCCTGATCGCAATGGAGTTTCACTGGATCATGAACCAAAGGGAAGTTAATCTCTCGCAAAAAATGACCAATGCAGAAATGCATTTGGCAATCCAAGATTATCTGCATACGATTGCCGACCAATTTCTGAAATTATTACCACAGAATCACCCCTACAGAATAACGGTGAGTGCCGAAGAGCGTCGTAGTTGGGAGTGTGAAAGGCTAAGAGGAATGATGGGAGCCAAACAACTTCTGGCTCAGTTTTCTTCTGCTACACTCAATCAAATTATCGAATGTACAGAATATACAATTAATTTGAGGGAAGAGCGGCTGCAAGAATTTACTCCCAGTGGTATGCGAAACAAAAAACTTGTAGTTAAAGAATATCATCACGATGAAATCGAGAACCTAACGTACAAAGATCCGGGATTAGATGAGGAGTTTTTATGGGATCTCTACGGAATGAAAGTAAAAGAAGCGGTTAAGTGGAATTTCGAACCTGCAGAGGATTGGCCTTCCTGGGCCAAGGGGATTTTGAGTGGAATGACTTCATCTAATGCGGTATATCGCGAATTCCTAAAATCAAAAGAAAGAAGTAAAGTTTTTCAGAGTCAAAGGTTTCAGCCGCATCATGCTAATATTCGTCTGCTAATAGCTGCAGAGTATTTCTGGCTTTTCAATCATCGAGAGGTTGTCCTACCAGAGGAACTAAGTTTTTTTCAGGCAAAGGCCATGCAACGTAAGCATATTTACGACATTTACGAGGGATTTCTGGAGCTTTATAGACCAGATCATCCTGAACTTAACCGCTGCTCCCGTTTAGAGAGAGAATTAGAATGGTCAGTGGAGAAAATAAGGGGTTCGGGAGGAGCATCAAAAATTGTCTTCACCTTTTCACTTCACGAGAAGTCGTGGCTAGTCGAAGCAACCACCTCATCAATTGTGACCAAAGAAATGAAAAAATTAGATTCGGAGGCATAAATAAAAACATCGATAATAATGTTTGAAATGGGAGAATACTTTTACAGCCTTACTAAAAGTATTCAGCCAGCCGTATTCGCAACATTTCACTCTATCTTTCGTAGAAATGTTTCTAGAGAGGTGTTATGCAGTTAAAACTCATTATTATATGTTTGACTTTTTCATTATTGGGAATTCCACATAATGAAGCTAATCAAGAACCCGAAGTAACTGATATTTCAGAAACAACTGAAACTGATTCTGATAGTTCGATCTCACCCCAATCTGATAAAAAAATTAAGCACTATCGGTATCCATGGGAAAAAACACCCGAAGCTTGGAATGCCGCAATGCAAATTGTTCAACACAAACTTCGACGCAAGTACCCCATTGACGATCGTAGGGGCAATCAAACTATGAGTGTTTGGTATAAAAATGAAGTTTCGATTGAGGCCGTGCAGAATATAACACCCAAAGAATTAAATTCGCCAGACTACGATGGTCAACCAGTTCAAGCTAGCATCGCTGTTTTTGTATTAAAAGTAAAAATTACCAAAGTTGCCACAGCCTCCAAAGGTTCATTATCGGCTTGGCAAAGGTTTCAGACCAACATACAAGGTATGGGAGTTCCCAGCATTGTCCCGCCTGATCTAAACCGGAACGCTGTTCAGGCCGGAAAGGTCATCGACGAGGATATTGACTACTTTCTGGTGAGTATTCCTCAAAGACCGTTTTCTCGTAATGGAATTAACAATCCCATGGCTAATCAACTTAGCCAGACAGTTATGACCGCTGCTCTTGGGAGAAAAGTTGAGCCAGTATCGCCGCCAAAACTCAATAATCTCGAGGTCAAAATCTTATTTCCGTCAGAAAAAACAATGTTCATAGAATTGAAAAAATCAGATGTAGAGGCCCTTGAGGGAAAGCAACCTTCCAGTAGACTTTTGAAACAAGCTATGAAAAATTACCCCTACGCCGTGTACAATCCGCAATTGCGATCAATGATGAATGACCTGCAATCGAGCGGATTTGAAAGCCCAGAATAAAAACAGGGAAGCAAATAGCTTCAAACTCAACTATTTTTTCATGTACGGCAGTTTGGGACTGGCCTTACCATTCTTCCCTGTCTTCTTAAAAAACTACGGATGTACCTCATCGTTGATAGCATTTCTTCAAAGCCTTCAGCCAATTCTTCTATGTTTTGCTCCTGCCATAGTAGGCCAATGGGTAAGCCAAGGGTTCTTAAATCGTGAGAAACTTATCGTCTTGTGTGCCTGGGGCAGTCTTCTATCAATAGTCCCACTTTTCTTTGGAAAATCGCTAACTATTCTTGTTACCAGTCTAATTTTTCATGCACCATTTAGAGTAATAATTAGTCCCTTAGTAGACGCATCTTGCTTGGATTACATCAAACGTGCCAAGGAAGAGTATGGGCGACTACGCCTGTTCGGATCACTGGGCTTTATAATCACAAGTTTGCTTGGTGGAAGTCTATTTTCCCTAGGACCATTAATACCCTTCTTGATAGCATACGCAATTTTACAAATTGGACAAATCGTTACCGCCCACTCATTGAAACGGAATTACAGAGGCTTAGCTAAAAATTCTGACATCAGTCAACTTGCTAATATTACTGATAAACTTTTTTGGCCATCCATAATTCTGTTTCTGCTTTTCAGCTTTTTTCATCAAATCAGTCAGGGAACATATTATGTCTTCTACTCAATTTATTTAAACGAACAACTCAACATACCCATGGATCAAGTCGGTCTATTCTGGATTATTGGCGTAATCGCGGAAATGGTCATAATGTTCTCCTATCAGAGAATTTGGGGCAAAATTAAAGAGGAATGGGTATTTATCATAAGCGCTTTATTAAATGCTATGAGATGGTGGTATACAGCCCAGTGTTCGTCTGTAGAAACCATGTTATTACTGCAGACTCTGCACGCTTTTAGCTTTGGCACCTATCAAGTAGCCGCAATGCGAATAATTGAACGTCAATTCCCTGAAGATAAAAGAAGTTTCGGCGTTGGACTTTTCGTAAGTCTGAGCTATGGCTTGGGAGGAGTTGTAGGTATGAACGGTGCTGGATGGCTGAGCCAATTTTATGAGCTACGCGAGCTGTTCGAATATTCCGCAGGAATTGCATTGATTGCTTTGCTACCAATTTTTGTGATGCTAATCAAATATTTCCAATCGACCAGCGTGACAAACCGCTCGACTTAGCTGATTGAATTGATTCCTCGGGCGATCCAGTAATTGCTCAATACACTCCTCAGGATTATTAGACTTAACACTCGGAAAGACACAGAATGATGCTAGATTTCCTGGTTTGAAACCAGTCAAATAATAGGCCTCTAGGATATGAGCCCCAGCAATAGTCGCTCTGTAAAGAGCCTCTTTCGCACTAACAACTCTTCCAACAGACCTATGCTGACTCAAAAAACTTTGCATAACATCAAGCATACTCAAATAAGGTCCCGCACCAATATCAGAGGCTAAAGCCCACCTAACCCCTTCACTACGAGCACGTTCAAGCTCGAACAAACCACTACCCAGCCCATCCTCATCTCGTGGTGCGTTAGATGTGGGACAATGAGCTATTGCCGCCTGAGTATCAGCTAGAATTTTCCATTCTTGGCTCGTTAAATGAATGCAGTGACCTAATATGCAACGCTTCTGAATTAAACCTGCTCTTCGATAAATCTCTAAGTATGAGTCTACATCACAAAATTCTGGCCACTTACGATACATATTTAATGTTTCTTGAATTTCTCTTCGTGTCTCAGAAAGATGGGTTTGGATGAAGCGTTTAGAAGAAACTAGCTTCTTCAAACCCAGTAACGTTTCAGCATCACAACTTAAAGCAAAACGTGGGGTTATAACGTATTTGGGATTCTCCACAAATGCTTTCACTTGATTAAACAGTTTACGTTTTGATTGAATTAATCCGCGAGGTGAATTATTCGTCATAACGACATTACCTACCAGAAAATGGCCTACAAAAAAGTCTTGTGTCACTTGAAATGTATTACTATGAATGGATGAATAAACTGCTCCGCTCAATGTTCCGCATCGAAATAGTTTTTTAGAGAATTCGGCTGCCCGCTGCCTCACGAAGGCTATATCTGAGAATTTCTGCTCTTCAGGGAATACAAAATTCTCAAGCCAATCCAAAAGTCTGCCTTTAGCCATTGATGACACGCGATCTTGTACCCAATGAAAGTGGATATCGCTAAATGGAGGTAATACAGTTTGTAGGCCAAAATTATCTCTGAACTCATAAACCTCTTGAGCCTCTGATTCGAGAAGATCAAATTGTCCAAAGCCTAAGATTCTATTCCCTTGACACAAAAGACCTCCATCCTCGAAAAAGTCACAATGATCGTCATTCAATGATTGAATTATTTTGCCGCGATAAAGTATTTTGCGGGTCACACTCGCACCAGACCCAAGATTATGGTTGTGATGATCACTCACTGTGGGGTCCTTTCTCTTTAAGATAAGAGGGCCCGAAAGGATGAGTCAGTAGATCCTTGAAACGGTGTTCACAAACGATAGATTCAAGATTTGCTAGAATAATTGGAAAATCAGGAGGGCAAAATTCAGCCATAACTTGCAAACATAGAGCACAGGGTGGTGTTGGCTCAATAGTATCTGCCACAATCAGAATACTCTTGAAATTGGTATAACCCTCTGAAATAGACTTATACATAGCAACACGCTCTGCGCAAATCGTTGCTCCGTAGCTAGCATTCTCAATATTACATCCAAAAAAACCAACACCTTCCTCCGTTAGTAAGTAAGACCCTACCTGAAAATTCGAGTAAGGGGAGTAGGAACGATTCATGTTTTCAAGTGTAATTTGAAAAGCTACTTGTGGCCAATCAACCTTATGATTCATAATTACCTCTCACAAATTGAAACTAAAAAATATAAATATGAGATTAGGGTACCTAGTCCATTGGTCCCTAATCTTAATTGCGCGTAAATATTGTACCAAATATGTGGAGGTCCTAAACGTGAGAAACATGGAAGATGTCTTTAAAGCTATCAACGATAATACATTAGATCAGTGCTTACTACTTGATGTTCGTTCACACGAAGAGTTTATCAGCGGGCACATTGAAGGTGCACAAAATTTACCTCATGATTCGATTAGTCCCTCTGAAATTGAAAAGTTGAAAAATTACCATCGTATAATTGTTTACTGTCAAATGGGTGGACGAGCTGGAATAGCAAGCCAAACCCTCAACTCATCAGGCCTTAATAATGTGGTTTGCATTGATGAAAATGGGATGGGTTACTGGTACGAACAGGGCTATCCAACCGTGTAAGCAACGCACGATAAACATTATTATTTTACTAATTTTTCTAACTTAGGTTCTAATTTCAGCATTTTACGCGGGCTAAACAACTTCGCTTGAATCATAATTTTGAGTTTAAGTAGTGGATTTGAAGTAGTAGTCGCAATAAAAATTTTTGCGTAAATGCCTCTCGAGATTATTTTGTGAGTTCACCCTTTTTTTGTGAAACCTAAACAACAATTTTGCAAGCCCGGGTTTTGTGTAAACGTCTTCTAATGCTCGAATACAATTTTCGCGATAGAGATTACAAAACTCAAGTGAGATCAGCCCACCGGCCGTTGTTCTGAAATCAATCTTAGTTTCAGAGAGAAGAGTCCATTTTTGTTTCGAATACTTTTTATTTTTGAAAAATTAGTTTGAGATTTAGACAATTGAGAATTCGAATCATTTACGGATAATCTCAACCTCTTATCACTACCTATAAATGCATTGACTTTGGATTATTCTGTAGAAATTATTTGTACAGCCTTTTTTACCTTAAGTTGTTTTTCTACACTCCTCTTAAGAATAAATGAAAAAACGGCGTTGGGAGAGACATTTAAGGCCAAATCTACTGTGCTTTCGGCCTCTTTATTAAAACCCTCCAAGGCTTGTAAATAAGCTAAACGATAGTAATTTTCGAATGGGGCCTGCGTTCGTTGAGATAATTTAGATCTAAAAAAATTCATTAATTCAATGACAGTCGGAGCTTTGATATCTTCACCGAATTCAGGAGCAAACTTCCAAATGTAATAAGCTAAAAAATATAACTTTTCACTCTTGCCTCCCTCAAATTTAATTTCGCGAAATTGACGCCTTAAATCTCGCAACATTTTTCTAAAATATATTGCTTTTTTAGCATATGCATCGGGGACTAGTCTTAAAAAATCAAAAGCTATCTCATTCAAGTTTTGATCAAAAAAATAGTTGCCCAGCGCCTCAATCAATTCACGATCATCAGGCATCATGCGGAGAAGAGCTTCTGCCTCTTTCAACTCGAAATTATTTTCTACACGTAGATTATATAAAAACTCGTAAAGCCTAAGCCGTTTCGCATGTTTCTGTGCAAAAAATCCGAGGAACTTTTCACAGGCTAATTGATTTTCATTAGCACGACAAATCTGGTACGAATCATATATTTTCCCTTGACCATATAACGAATGAGCAATTCCTGCGTTCAAGTTCTGAAAATTCGCATCTAGCGCTCTTAACTTGATAAAATATTGATAAGCTTTATTAAATTCATAGTCCTGTAAATAACTATTCGCGAGATAATATAAAACTTTAGTATTTCTTGGGTTTCGTTGATGCATCAAAAATAGCTCTGCTGCTGATTCGCAATAACAAGTGAAACATATAAAAAAACTCAACAAAAAATTTAAAGACCACCGGTTCATTTAGACTCCAAATTGGTAATCATTCTAGGGAGATGACTCGCTATTCTAGTCAAGGCCTCATAGGCAATTGTCTGACTAATCTCCGCCAACTCCTCCGCAGTAACTTTTAAGGATTTGTCCTCTCCCAAAAGAGTGACTGTCTGACCAGCTTTTACGCCATCTATGTGAGAAATATCTACCATACACATGTTCATAGCGACACGACCTATAACGGGGGCTCTTCGACCGTTCAGAAGGACTGCAGATCTACCCGAGTACATCCTACTGTAACCGTCATAATATCCAACGGGTATGATTGCAATTTTACCGGGTCTCAGAACCTCATAGCTACACCCATAACCAACTTTATCGCCCGTTCTAACATTTTTTACTTGCGCTATTTTACACTTCCAGCTCAAAGCAGGCTTCAACTTACAGCGCACTCCACGCTCTCGCAAACTAAGATACGTCTGCCATGAACTGTAATGTCCATACATACTAATCCCGACCCTTGCAAACTCACCAGCATGGTCTGGATGCAATAAGGCTGCAGCACTTGCACAACTATGAATTTTGACCGTGTCAGAAAAAAGCTTTAGAGACTTTCGAAATACCTCATGTTGTAGCTGGAAGAAACTCGTGTCTAGAGTATCCTCAACATTGGCATAATGAGTATATGCACCCACGATTTTGAGCCCCAATTTATCTGCCTTTTCGAGGAAATCAGAGAGATCATCTAAAACTACCCCTTGCCTATTCAACCCAGTTTCAATTTTTACATGGACACTATGAAGCGGACAGACTTCAGCCAAAGCTTTGAGATGCTCCATTTCATAAACAACGGGCAGCATGTTTGTATCTAGATACTTGAAACTCCCTATCGGAATATAACCCATAATCAGAATAGGCTCATCAAACCCCCTGTAATCTCGCACTTTCTGAGCCTCATCCAACGAGTCTACACAGAGTAAAGCTTGATTAGGCGGCAGGATTTTTGATAAGCACTCAATACCATGACCATAAGCATTAGCTTTAACAACAGGCGCTAATTTAACATTACTTGGTAAATTAGAGCTAATCGACTTGAGATTATGGAGGATCGCCTCAGCGTCAATTTCTATCCAAGATCTGAAGTTATTCAACTAATACCTCTTAAGGACTCAATACATTCTTTATATTCAATAAAAAGCTCATCGCGCATCTTATATTTACCATCTTCAACAACACATTCACCATTCAAATAAACCTCTAATACACAAGATTTTCCGGCTGAAAAAATAATTGCATCCAGTAAGTTTGTTTGAGCGACTGCTAGAAGCGATGGATGATCAATTCTGAGACTTAAAAAATTTGCGAGGTACCCCTTTTTAAGCAGTCCAACTTTCATTCCACAACTGGCTTCAGCCGACTTCTGCACCTTTCTAAACAATGCTTCTGCACAAGAACCGCTACCAGAATCTGCCACGGTAATTCTCTTACCACTTCTCAATCTTTGACCGTATTCGAGAATTGCAAGTTCTTGAAATGGTTCTATCATTACATTGGAATCGCTTCCTATTGTGTAATTTCCACCATCTTCATGAAAAGCTTTAAGTCTAAATACACCATCTCCCAGATTTGCCTCAGTAATTGGACATAAAACTATGTTACATTCATTTGCAATAGCAATCTGTGATTCAGAATCAGTAAAATGAGTCGCGTGAACCAGATTCCAACGTGAATTCAAAGTAACTCGTGAATTTAGATATTCTAGAGGGCTAGAACCATACGCTGCTTTGATTTGCTCCACTTCAAGTGGCTGTTCTGATATATGAATATGAATGGGTAGTTCGCGCCAGCCGGCTTCACATGAAATTGCTTCAAACTGATCTAATGATTCTTTTTTCACTGCCCTTAATGAATGCAAACCAAATGCTAAATTCACATTTTTAATAGAATCTAAAAACTCAAGATAATCATCAATCTCGTCAAAAATAAACGGCTTTTGTTCTTCCGTACTAGGCTTATAAGGTTGCGATTGTTGATAAAGAACTGGCATTAGGCATATTGGCATTTTAACTCTTGCAGCAGCATTAGTTACTGAGTTAGACATTTGAATAGCAGCCCTTAATTGATCCTGTTTATTTTCGCTTGTACAATGCGGTTTATGTAAATAGTGAAACTCACAATGAGAAGTAAAACCAGCCTCTAAGCATTCTACAAAAAGCCACTGGCAAATTTTTTGATTGATTTCGGGAGTTATTTTTCTTGCCAAATTGTACATTTGTGTTCGCCATGACCAAAAGCTATCCTGCGCCGAGTGGCGCCTCTCACACCAGCCTGCCATTACCCTCTGAAAGGCATGCGAATGAGCATTATGCAAACCTGGAATAACTAAACCTAATAGATGCCTTGCATCTGATTTGATACCCTTTTTAACAGAGTCGATGTAGCCATTCTGAGTTACTTTTACGATTACGTTATGATGCCAACTCTCTCCATCGTAAAGTTTTTCAATAAAAAATTTCTTCATTAATGACTCTCAGCTTGAATCATATAATCTGAAAACCGTTCAATCAATGACCTCAGAACCGCGCTAATACTTTCAAAATTTGCAGATTTTCGTCTCGAAGCTTCATCTAAATATAAGCTTTGACTCATTTCCAGTTGAAAACTGTATACTCGAGGATTCCATTTCCCAAAATACCTCGTAATTTGGCCACCCTGAAAAGGGTCATTAAACGCAACACTATAATTATTTGACTTTAATATATTTGCAGCAATGTTCATCAGAGCTTCCGGACAAGTTTGCCCCTTACGATTTCCTAAAGTAAAATCGGGAAATGGAGATCCTTGAAATCCCGGTATTTCACTTTTAATGCTATGGGCATCAAATAGCAAAACCCTAGGAAAGCGACTCAATAAGTTTTCCAGAAGCAGTTTTAATACTCGATAGTAGGGCTTATAAAATTTTTCAATTCTACGATTAACTTCCGCTTCACTAAGACTAAATTCTTTCCGGTAAATCTCTTTTCCGCGAAAAGTTTTCAATGGACACACTGGAGTGTCATTTCGCTGCCCGGGATAAAGTACTTCTCCGTTTGGTAATGGTCTATTTAAGTCAATGACATACCTACTCAATTTAGCATTTAACGAACAAATACCAAGTTGTGGAGCGAAACTATATAGTTCATCCACAAATAGGTCCGTATCCGGCATTTCAAGACCGTCAGGAGTCATCTTCACAGAAATATCCTGAGGAATCTGCTGACCGCTATGGGGTGAATTAATCAAAAGCGGCAGACTATCTGCAGGAAAGATATCAAAAATATCATTAGAACTTGGAAGCATAGACTTCCTAAAGGTACCATAGCCCAATGATACAAAAAACTTTTTGTGTGTTGTTTGCAAAGATGATTCTAATTCTGGGGTTCTCAAACACCCAGGAAGAAATAGTAGGCCTCCATCTTCCTAAGTCTGAGTGGTTAGGACTCGGATTTTATCTAACTAAATACCCACGGCTGAAAGAACCCAACTTTTTCAAATATTGTTTTGAAGACGCCAACTTTTTCATGCAAGTTAACTACTTTAAGTTTAATGGTAAACTTTTCACTGCAAACAAATGGCTAGAAGGCGGTAGTCTTGAATTAGTAAACCAAAAAAATAAAAAAATTTACTGTAAGGTAGATAGTGATGGATATTTTCCTGAATTAGTTTTCTTCAAAGATTTAGTGGATACTCGGAAGCACTATAACGGAGCGCTTGTATGGACTAGGAAACATTTTTTCTACAGTCGCGACGCACAGGGTGAGGCAGTCAGATACAAACTCCCTAGATTCTCAACATTGAAGATAACCTCAGTTGATTTAGCACCTCAAAGTCAAAAAGTTTCGATTAGAATCAATCTTGAAACCTTAAATGGCTATCCTGGATTTCTTGACATAAATTATAGTGGTATAAATCGAAAGCCTCCTTACAATGGACTGGAGAGACATTTTTACCTACGTAATCCAAAAAAAATACTCAGAATAGTTGATGAAAATTGGACGTTAATAAAATTAGGTCAAACTAGCTTGGGGATGAGTATCCAAGAAGTAGAAATGAGTCTGGGTAAGCCGCAGAATCAATTTGCTCAAGGCGATGAGACCGTTTTAGTATATCCTTCTGAAAAACCCCTAAATAAGCACTATATATTTTATGAAAATCATCTTGTTGAAAAGAAATACCAAAATGGAGATAGCTTTTGAGCTCTAAGAAAGAATATACGAAACAACGCCATTTTTACTCCGATTTTGAAAAGAATGAAAGACGCGAACGCAGAGCCAAACGTAATAGAAAAAGTAATACCAGTAGTGTTCGAAATCTAGCATTAAATAAGATTGCAGGTTACTTTGAAGAGAAAGTTCTCCCGGATTACAGGCGCGAAGAGTTTCGATGGATGCTAAAAATACAAGACAGTTGGTCGGACATATGTGGCCCCCTTTTAGTACGATATTTACGCCCGCACAGCTTTCAGTCGACTAAACTTGTAATCGAGGCTAGCTCAGGCTTGTTCTTAGAACAGGCGAGATTAATCGAAAAACAATTTCTGCAAAGAGTTCAAGAAATGATTCCTGAAGCCCGAATAAACCAATTTGAATTCAAAGTCGGTGATTTCGAATCTTATTCCATCCCAATCAACCGAAATGACTACCAAGCACTAAAGCATCAGCGAGCACAACGTTTGAGAAACGAAGGCCTCTGAGACTTAAGCAG
>CAZRWM010000071.1:0-12487 GCA_964603885.1 uncultured bacterium | reverse complement strand
GAATGTATATAGGTACAACAGGTGCCGATGGTTTACATCATTTAGTTTATGAAGTAGTTGATAATTCCATTGACGAGGCTTTGGCGGGCTTTTGTACGAATGTAGATGTAATTATTCATTCAGATCACTCTATTACAGTTAAGGATAACGGGCGCGGTTGTCCAGTTGATACACATCCAACTGAAAATAAACCAGCTGTAGAAGTAATTCATACCGTTTTACACGCTGGTGGTAAATTTGATAGTGATACTTATAAAGTATCGGGTGGATTGCATGGTGTAGGTGTATCAGTGGTTAATGCGCTTTCTAGTTATTTAAGTGTTAAAGTTTTACGAGATGGCAAAATATATTTTATGGATTTTGAAAGAGGTATTACCAAAACACCTCTTGAGATTAAAGGTGATAGTGCAGAAAAAACAGGCAACGTTACCTATTTCAAACCTGATTCAGAAATTTTTACTGAACTAGAGTTTTCATTTGATGTTTTAAGTTCCAGATTGCGAGAGTTGGCCTTTTTGAATAAAGGAATACACATTAGTATTGTAGAAGAATCCAGTGAGCGAAAACATAACTTTCATTATGAAGGTGGAATAGCAGCCTTCGTGCAATATTTGTCTAAAAACAAACGACCTTTACATAATAAGCCAATATTATTAGAACGTATGGTGAATGACGTATCCATTGAAATTGCTCTTGAATACAATGATTCTTACATAGAAACTTTGTTTACTTTTGTTAACAATATTAATACTCATGAAGGTGGTACCCATTTAAGCGGATTTAAAACGGCACTAACACGAGCTATAAATAATTATATAACTAAAAATCCAAAAGTTTTAAGGGGCACTAAAGAGAAGTCAGTAACACTAAGTGGAGATGACTGTCGAGAAGGTTTAGTTGGTGTTATCTCGGTAAAAATGGGAGATCCACAATTTGAAGGTCAAACTAAAACAAAATTAGGTAACGTATTTATTCGTGGGCTAGTAGATAAGATGGTATATGATGAGCTTAATATTTTCTTTGAGGAGAATCCTGATGTCATTAGTAAAATCATTGAAAAAGCCATATCTGCAATGCGTGCTCGCGAAGCAGCGAAAAAAGCGAGAGAATTAACTCGTCGGAAAGGAATTATGGATGGCGGGGCTTTGCCAGGAAAGTTAGCAGATTGCTCCGATAAAGATCCCACTAACTGCGAATTATTTCTTGTTGAGGGAGATTCTGCAGGAGGTAGTGCAAAGCAAGGCCGGGACCGGCATTTTCAAGCAATACTTCCATTAAAAGGAAAAATTCTTAATGTTGAAAAGGCTAGATTAGATAAAATCTTGTCTCATGATGAAATAAAAGCAATGATTACTGCTTTAGGAACTGGAATAGGTAGAGACGATTTCAATCTCGAAAAATTAAGATATCACAAAATAATAATAATGACCGATGCGGATGTTGATGGTTCTCACATACGTACGCTTTTACTAACATTCTTTTATCGCTACATGCCAGATTTGGTGACGAATGGTCATGTGTATATTGCGCAACCACCGCTATATAAAGTGAAAAAAGGAAAGCAGCAAAGATATCTAAAGGACGAGGAGCAAATGGTAGATTTTCTTGCCTCAATTCTACCTAAATCTTTTTCAATAAAAGTAGCAGATAACGAATTATCAGATGATGCGGAAACCCTTTATCATAGATTGTCAAATCTTCATGAACATGTTGATAGGCTAGAAAGACAATCAATACCACAAGAAATTAGTCAAATATTAAGTACGCTTAGAGAATTAGAAGATGACGAATTTTTTAACGAACATACTATGCAGGAATATGCTAAAACGCTTGAAAATTCTCTAGAAAATGAATGGCCTGAATCGGAACTAGATATTCATTTAATACCGCAATCAGAAGCCATATTATTAGCTGAATTTTCACATTATTTCACATACATGCATGATAATTCTGAGGAAGATCATACTGAAATATTAGGTACTGATGACAATCTTGAAAATTTAGAAGATGAGGGGTCTACTTCAAATCACGAGCCTATCGACTCCACGGTCGATTCATATTTAGTTCGAGTTAATGGTGTGATTAACCATAGACAGGTCGATTTTTTGGTTACCCCAGAAGTTTTGGGTAGAGAAGCATTGAGACAAATTCAAAAAACTTATCAATCCCTAGGCTGTTCACATACTGACTCAATCAAAGTTGTTCTAGAAGATGAGATTAAGCATGACGAGAAGGGTTTGATGGCTCTATTTCAGTTTTTGGATAAAACGGCACGAAAAGGTTTAGGAATTCAGCGTTATAAAGGTTTAGGAGAAATGAACCCTGATCAATTGTGGGAAACAACACTAGATCCTGAATTCAGAACTCTTGTACAGATGCAAGTGCAAGATATTGTTGAAACAGATGAGTGCTTTTCTGTGTTAATGGGTGATCAAGTACCACCTAGAAGAGCATTTATAGAAAGAAATGCCATTAACGTTACTGATTTAGATGCCTAATTGAGAGGAAATAAGATGTCAGAACAAGATCAAAATATAGTACACACGCCTATCGAAATAGAAATGGAAAGTTCCTATTTAGCTTATGCAATGAGTGTTATTGTTTCAAGAGCATTGCCTGATGCGCGTGATGGTCTAAAACCAGTTCATCGAAGAGTCTTATATGCCATGATGGAATTAGATTTGAGACATAATTCTTCATTCAAAAAGTCAGCCAGAATTGTTGGAGAGGTTATGGGTAAATACCATCCACACGGTGATTCTGCTATCTACGATACTATGGTGCGCATGGCCCAACCTTGGTCATTGCGATATATGCTAGTTGACGGACAAGGGAACTTTGGGTCTATAGACGGTGATCGCGCTGCGGCTTACAGGTATACAGAAGCTCGACTTAAGCGTATGGCTGAAGAGTTACTGGGCGATATTGATAAAGACACCGTAGATTTTCAGCCAAATTTTGATGGGGCTCTTAAAGAACCATCCGTTCTTCCTAGTAAGTTTCCCAATTTACTGGTTAACGGCTCAGATGGTATTGCGGTTGGAATGGCAACTAAAATACCACCTCATAACATTAATGAAGTTATAGATGCCCTAAATTTATATATTGATAATCCGTACATCAGTCTCGAAGAGTTGATGACAGTAATAAAAGGGCCAGATTTTCCTACAGGTGGCTTTATTGTAGGTCGTAAGGGGATTGTTGATGCTTTCCGTACGGGACGTGGACGAGTTGTTATGCGGGCAAAGACGCATATTGAAGAGGTGAGTAAAGATAAAGAGGCCATTATCGTTACAGAAATACCTTTTCAAGTAAATAAAAGTTCATTACTAGAAAATATTGCTGCGTTAGCTCGTGATAAGAAAGTTGAAGGAATAACTGAAATCCGCGACGAATCTGATAAAAAAGGTATGCGAATTGTAATTGAACTGAGACGTGGCGATATGCCAGATATTGTACTCAATCATCTATACAAACACACCGCATTGCAAAGTTCTTTTGGCGTTAATATGGTAGCACTTGTAAATGGTAGACCTGAAACACTCGGATTACAGCGTTTATTGGGTGTATATATTAGCCATCGTTTCGATGTTGTGACACGCCGGACTAGATATGAATTACGGAAGGCTGAAGAGCGCGCACATATTCTGCGAGGACTAAAAATAGCACTGGAAAATATTGATGAGGTGATCAAGATTATTAGAGCCTCTAGTAGCACTGATGAAGCACGTATGAATCTTATACAAACCTTTGAATTTACTGAAATTCAAGCTCGCGCAATTCTTGCTATGAGACTATCAACTCTTACTAACTTAGAAACTCAAAAAATCATCGATGAGCTAAAGGAATTAGAAGCTATAATTGAGCATCTAAAAGGAATATTGGCTGATAGAGCTAAGGTTTTTGACATTATTAAAGAAGAGCTGCAGGAAATTCGTGATAAATATGGCGATGAAAGACGTAGTGAGATTGTTGCTGATACCGGAGAAATTAATGTTCGCGACTTGCTTGTAGATGAACAAAAGCTAATCACTGTGACGCATACTGGTTATCTTAAACATGTTCCATTGAGTACATACTCAAATCAAGGGCGCGGCGGCAAAGGGCTTGCTGGTTTGAAAATGAAGGATGATGACTTCATGGAGCATTTTTATATCGCCAAAACATTTGATTATCTAATCTTTTTTACTAATCAAGGTCGTTGTTTTGCGCGTTATACATATACCTTACCGGAAGGTTCTAGAACATCAAAAGGTAAAGCCTTAGTGAATTTTCTTAATTTGCAGGAGAATGAGCGGGTCACTGCGTTAATTCCAATAGGTTCGACAGAAGACGGAGCCTATGTAAATGATGAAGATTTATTCATAACGATGGTAACTAAAAACGGTTTAATAAAGAAATCTCGCTTAAGTGAATACCGCTCAGCAACAAGAGAAAATGGGATTCTAGCGATTCGTTTTGCCTCAGAAGAAGATGAAGTAGTTTCAGTAAAATTATCTGATAATACGGCGGACCTCGTTATGGGCACACATTTTGGTAAGGCTATACGATTTCCTGAAGACTGCGTTAGAACTGTGGGCAGAGTCAGTCAGGGTGTAAAAGGTATCAGAATGGAGGACGGCGATTATGTCGTTGGTATGGAAATTTTAAGTGTTGAAGAAGAAGGTTCCAAAGAGAAAACTACATTACTCGCAGTAACTGAAAAAGGTTTTGGAAAACGTACTTATCTAAGTGAATATAGAGTCACCAACCGAGCAGGTAAGGGTGTCTTAAATATAAAAGTTACGCATAAAATTGGTAATGTTGTTGGCTTTATGGAAATTCAGTTAGATGACGATGTGATTTTAATTACTAAAAATGGGAAAATTATTAGGCTTAAGAGTAAAAGCATTCCAAGATATGGAAGGGCTACTCAAGGTGTGCGCATGATCAATTTAGATAAAGATGATTATGTTGTAGGAGTGTCCAAGATAAAAGCAGATGAAGAAGATGAAGAGTAATTAAACCAACAAAAATGCAAGAAACCCCAGATATTATACCCTTAAAGTTAAGGGAAAAAGTTCAAATTGATTCAAGTTCCCCGCTAAGCGGGGGCTATTTTATATACATACTAATTTTTTTGAGTTTTTTTGTATTATTCATGGTTGTTTCACAGATATTTTTAAAGAAGCAAAAGCAAATTCATTTTGAACAGGCACTTTTGCAAAATCTGCAATTAGAGCTGAAAAGTGTTGAGATTAAAAATCGAGAACTTTTTCAAAAAATACAAAATTTGAAAACTCCTGTGGGTCAGGAGCAAATAGCTAGAAAAAAACTTAAATGGATAAAACCCGGTGAAAAAATTGTAATGTGGGGGAATTAGAATGATCGAAATGCGGGAATTTTTAAAATCTCGTGGTTTCACGGGACATCCCTTTAATACTTTTGATGCTGATCGCGAGAAAAATCTCAGTAAATTTGTTGTTTTACCGCCGTACTTTGAATCGGTCTTTGGTTTACCGGATGACCCACAACCATTTTTGGTACTAGGGATGAGAGGATTAGGTAAAACCACTTTAAAGAGAATGCTCAATCAACGTATCAACGATAGATATTACGGCAAAATATTACCCATTGATTATTCGTTTTTCCCATTCACTAAATCCAAAGAATTACATGAGGTTACGCTATTGGATCACATGTTGGAATTAATACGTCATTATGTTACCGCGATCTGTTCATTAATCGATAGGACTCCAACGCTGAAAGACCTTCTTGGTTCTGATCAGAAAGAGTCGTTGTTTCATATGTGTGAGATTTTTCTAAAAGAAGAAGAAAAACAGTTGTATTACCCAAAGTTGCTATCGTTTTTAGAGCAGTTATTTAGGACTTATCCGAAGAAGAAAAATCGTGATTTTTATCTCAGTCAAAATACCGGATCATTAGAAGTGATAGATAAAAGTGATTTCACTTTAAATAAGATTCAAGAGATTTTGCAAACTTTTGGTTATCTTTCCAGTTATATATTTATTGATAAGCTCGACGAAACCTCTCGCACAATGAAAGAACCTGAACAAGCTGGAATACTAGTAGGACCCTTAATTTCCTGCCTTGAAATAGTTCAACGTGATTTTTTTTCTTTCAAATTTTTTGTGCCGGCTGAAAGTATCCCAAACTTAAAAAAATGTGGTTTTAGAAATGATAAAATTCAGAATCAAGTGATTACATGGAGTGACGAAAAATTGCATGAGGTTCTTCGTAAAAGAATAATGGCATTTAATAAGGATGGAAAATTATTGGGTAAATTGGGTCCACTTTGCGACGATTCCATTGGTGGAAAAGTCGATGAGTTTGTTATTAAGAAGGCGATAAATTCTCCTCGTAATTTATTAAGATTTTGTAATGCGGTATTCAGTGAACATATAGAAATCACGAGAGATTTAGATGAATTAATTTCCAAGAAAACTGTAGCAGTAGCTTTGAAGAAATACGAATATTCATTAAAAATTGATCAGTTTTGTGCTTATGAATAAAAAGCGTTGACAGCAAGATAGCCTATGGTTATTATTTTCGATTCCACAAAGGGGTGTTAATTTACCCCCAATTTTATGCTCGTTTATTATTATGGAGCTTAGTTATGAAACGTACATATCAACCATCAAATCGTAGAAGACTTCGGAAGCATGGCTTTAGGTCGCGAATGAAAAGTGTCGGGGGACGAAATGTCCTTCGAGCTCGTAGAGCAAAAGGGCGTAAGCGTCTTTCGGTAAGCGAAGCCTAAATTTAATCTGGTGTACCTTGAAAGGTATGTATTCGCTAAAATTAACTCGTGATTTTGAATCTATTTTTAGTCAGGGTGTTTGGTTAAGTAAAAGGAATTCACCGGTTAAGGTTAGAATGATTCCAGAGGGAAGTTTATTTGTTGTTGGACTGATTTCATCTCGGAAAACCGGGAATGCGGTTAAACGTAACAAAGCTAAGCGTCAGGTTCGTAGCATTTTAAGGGAGATGCACAAAAGCAACTATTTCTACGGCAAATTCGCCATAATATTCACCAGGCAGTTCGTAGATTGTACATTTGAGGAAAAGCGTGACCGACTCAATCGCATCCTTCAGGGTGCCTCTGTTAAACAGAATAGAAATATATTTAATTGAAAAATTTTATCAGCCTTTGCTTTCACCAATCGTAGGCAACTCTTGTCGTTTTACCCCTACTTGTTCGAATTACGGAATAGGGGTCTTGAAGAAATATCCATTTATTAAAGCTAATAGATTAATTGTCTGGCGTATTTTACGTTGTCAGCCTTTTTGTAAGGGGGGTTATGACCCAGCCTAACTTTTTTAACTTCATCGCAATATTGTTAACACTCCTAAATTTTTGCACAGTCGAGGCAACGAAGGAGCCAATTGAATCACCATTACCATCAATTAAGATAAAGACTTTAGAAGATGGTTTCAATGTGATCTCTTCGAGTGTAGATATCAAATTTAATAATAGAGGAGACCTCGTTGGCCTTAAACTAATTGGTAATCATTATCAAAAAGACTTTCTACCTAGTAATTCTAAGTCAATGTTAGAAGGTATTAAGGATCTCAACATATATCAAGGAATTAAATTTGGATTCTTAAATGACCAAAAATCAATTTTTAAGGTTATCAATACCGAGGTGATCGAAGGTGCAGAACCGGCTATTCAATTTTTATTAAGAGATGACAATCCAGAAAGCAAAAGCTTTGGATTAGAAATAATTAAAAAATATTTATTTCGCAAGGATACATATCAAATTGATTTTTCTTTGGAACTAATAAATACCTCGAAAAAAACTGCAGATCTTTATTCCAATTTAGATGTGAAAACATCCCTTGGACTGCTATTTGGAGTTGTAGCACCTACTGATTATTGGACAGAGGTATTATTTGGTAATAAAGGTGAACTAGAGGGTTATAGCTTAGATTCAACTTTAAGAGAACTTCAATTAAATGACTGGGACTATGCTGCCGTAAGAAATACCTATTTTGTTTTTGCTGCTAAACAACAAGGTTTTGAAAAAGTTTTTGGTAGAAGTGTTGCATTAACACCACCGGAAAAAAGCCCAGATCCAGCTATTTCTCAATATAGTTTGTTTTTCCCATTGGTAATCGATCAATTAAAGCCGGGAGAGGGTATCCGAAGACAAATTAGATTTTATCTTGGTGAAAAACGCGAAAGTACTATGATCGAAACTCCTTTCGCTACGACTTTTGATAATTATGAGGGTATTTTTGGTGGAATTACTCAGCTTATGTCATTTGTATTATCAAAATTTTATCAATTAACTGGTAGCTATGGATGGGCCATTCTGCTTTTGACTCTAGTTGTGAAACTGATGTTATTGCCTCTGGCTATAAAACAAACTCGATCAATGGCAGCGATGCAACAATTACAGCCAGAGATGAAGCGTTTACAAGAAAAATATGCAAATGATAAGCAAGCGCTTAATCAGGAAATGATGAAGTTATATCAAACGCATCAAGTGAATCCTATTGCGGGCTGCTTACCGATGCTTGTTCAATTTCCAATATTTATTGCTTTATTTTATACGGTAGGCGGTAGTGTAGAAATGTATGGAGAGTCATTCTATTTTTTACCCGACCTAGCCTATCCTGACCCCTATTCAATACTTCCGATTCTGTTTGTTCTCAGTTTCTTAATATCTCAAAAGAAAATGGCGACATCGACAGATCAGACACAAAAAATGATGATGTATGTCTTCCCAGTAGTATTCTTTTTTATGATGCGTACTTTGTCATCTGGGGTGATGTTATACATTGTGGGGCAAAATATTGTTACTAATTTTGAACAAGCGTTTGTTACTAAACGCCCTATTGTTTCAAATGATGATTCAGGGGTTGAGGTAATTAAAGCAGATACGGATAAAAAAACTGGATCTAAAAAGAAAAAGAAGAGAAGAAAAAAAGCGGTACGTGGTCAAGGAGTTTAGATCAGCCAATACAATCTGGATGAAAAATTTCGGTCCACTTATCAATAAAATGAGAGGTAATAATGAACAAAATAATGACTGCTAAAAGCATTGATGAGGCCAAGCAGGCCCTACTACATAATTTAAATCTAGATAAGTTTGAATTTTATGATTTTGAAGTTATCCAAGAACCTACTAAAGGCTTTTTAGGCATTGGATCAAAAGACGCTGAAGTTAAACTTCTTATAAAAACTGATAAATTACAGAAGGGTCAGTTTTTAGTTACAGAGATAAGTAAACATCTTGGTTATTCAGTAAAATTTGAAACTAAACTTAACGAGTCCAAGCAAGAATTACTCTTTAAATTTAGTGGAGAAGAATCAGTTAAAATGTTTAAACAAATTGGACGTGGTGTTCATAAAATGGAATTTTTGATTAATTGCATTATTAATCGTAAAGATCGAGAATCCTATTTAAAGACGGTTTTTGTTCATGATTCTATTGTCGCAGATAGTCGCCAAGAGAATACTAAAAGTAATGGTCGACGTCCCAAAAGAAGTGCGAATAATGATCGTAAAGACCGCCCTAAGAGAAAGCAAAATGACTTTAAACAACGTTCTGCTCAAGTATCAGATGTAAATATTAAACAAAGCGATGAAAAGTCTACTGAGACTTCAGACTCAATTAAAAACTCCAATACGAAAGGTGATAAAAAAGTTAGTTCTCGTGGTAAATCTCGACGTGCAGACTTTGATAAAAGTAACAATAAGTCTAGAGATGAGCGTAGAAATAGAAAATCTCGCGGCGAGAATAAAACATCATCTGCGAGGGAGGCTTACTTGAAAAATACTGCCAAAAGAATGGCAAAAAAAGTCGTAGATACGAAGCAGCCTGTAGCATTAAATCCTATGAATTCTTATGATCGTCGCATCATCCATAGTACATTGAGCGAATATGATAATGTAATAACACGATCCAATGGTGAAGATCACGATAGACATGTTGTTATTGAATATAGCGTTGAATAATGGATATTGATATTGCCGATGCCCCTATATTCGGTTTGTCTAGCCAGGTCGGAGGGGCAGTGGCCATCATGCGCTGTAGTGGAAAAAATTGTCTTAGTATAGCGCAGAAATTGTTTATTACTTCTAAAGGCCGAACTCGGATAAATTACAATTCTCATGTAATGAATTATGGATTTATTTGGGATGAAGCAAGACAAGTAATTCTGGATGAAGTGTATCTGGTATATTTTGAAGCTGGTCGCAGTTATACAGGCGAAGAAATGATAGAGATTCACTGTCATGGTTCTACAGCAATTTTACAACGGTTGAGTGAAATTTTAAGAGCTTTAGGCTTAATACCGGCGCAGCCGGGTGAGTTCACTCGTAAAGCATTTTTAAATGGTCGCATAGGTTTAAGCCAAGCCGAAGCCATAAATGAGTTAATAGAGTCTGATAATTTACGGCAAGCTACTATCGCTATAAATAATGTTTCTGGTGGTCTAAAGTCAAAAATTATGATTTTAAGACACGAATTAGTTGACTGTGCAGCACATTTGGAGGCCACTCTAGATTATCCAGAAGAAGATATTGAATTCATAAATCAAGACTCTTTACTAGAACGCATAAACGGGATTTCATCTATCATAGATGAAATTTATCGAAATTATGATCGATTTCAATTAGCCAAAAATGGTATTCAAGTTGCTATTCTCGGTGCTCCTAATTCAGGGAAATCATCCTTACTTAATGCTCTACTAAAAAAAGATCGAGCAATTGTTACAGATGTTGCAGGCACTACAAGAGATCACATAGAGGAGAATATACAAATTGATGGTTATAAATTTAGAATTGTCGATACAGCTGGACTTAGGTCTACCTCAAATAAAGTAGAAAAAATCGGGATAGAGAGAGCCTTAGAATTTGAAAGATCAGCTACTTTAAAAATATACCTCTATGATGGAACTCAAGAAGTAGATATCAGAAATTCAAAAGATGATTGCATACATGTATTGAATAAAATGGATTTAAACTTTTCCGATAGCAGTTTAAGTCTTCTTCAGAAATCTAATGTCATTAAAATGTCAGCTCTGAAATCAGAAGGATTACAAAATTTAGAAGCTTGGTTAGTGAAAAATGCATCTCAATATTTAATTAATAATAGCGATTTGCCAATGTTAACCAGTGAACGACAAAGAGACTCTATGCAACGAGCTGGTGAGTCTTTGAAATCCTTCCAAAATTCTCTTAAAAATGGTGTACCCATGGACATTGCTTTAGTTGAACTTTACGAAGCCCTCGATTATTTGGGTCAAATTACTGGAAAAATCGTAACAGAAGATATTGTTGATCGTATTTTTGAAAAATTTTGTATCGGTAAATAACCCCTTTTCCGAATTTAAAAGAGACAACGTTAAGGGGATATTCATATGCGGAAGTCTAACCTATATAAATCAATTCATTTCATTCCAATATTTATTGCTTTTGCAATAATTGGCTGCGGTTTAAGTACTACTTCCTTAAACGAGTCCATCTCTGATGAACTAAATCCGGCAAATAATCCTATTGAAGGAATTGCAGCAGCAGGAGCACCATTAAATGGACTAGTTTTTCTAAGATCATCTGGTTCTGCTACGTCAATTTCAACTACTGTTGACGATTCCGGTTATTATGCTTTTTATGATAGTGAAATTGATGCTATGGGAGGTACTTCCCCATATATTTTGAAAATAGAAGGTACTTTAGGCGGCAAAAGAAAAACTTTATATTCTATAGCTCGCTCGAGAGGTAGAGTTAATCTTAACCCCATATCAGATTTAGCTCTCTCTCTTAGCGCCCTAAACAATAATGCGGAACAAGTTTTTGAGAATACATCATTAATCCCATCACAGGCCTCATATGAAAACTCTGTGAATAATCTTAAATCTGCAATAGAGCCTTTATTATCTAGCTTGGAACTAAATGATATAAATCCTGTTACTGATGAATTAAAAGCAGATGGAACTGGTTTTGATGGAATCTTTGATTTAGTTAAATTTGAATCAATTCAAGGAAATACGGGGGAAGTTACCTCTGTAATCTTTAAAGATTATTCTGGAATCCAATTAGGCGTTACAGATGCTGACTCCGTAGCATCAGTTGTTCTGACAACGTCAAATTTATTAAATCTTAGATTTATACCAGATAATCTTACTGAAATCCGAAATTTATTAGAGTCACTGAGGGTCAGCCTGAGCGCCACTTCTGTTACAACTAGTATGATTAATTCATTAATTAACTCTAATTTTACAACTCATTCAGGTCGTACTCAAAGTCAATTTGTTCAACATCTCATAGATGAGAACCCTGCGCTTATGGGTATATCCGGTCAAAATTTAATGAGTATTAAAAATTTAACAATTTTAGAAGTGGACGATCCAATTAATAATATATTTAAGATTGATTTTAAGTATATTTATTCTGGCGGAAGTCAAATTTCTCCTTCTGATCCTTTATATGTTCAACGTTTTAACAATGAATGGAAATTTACTTCAAATGCGAAAA
>CAZRWM010000070.1:0-12572 GCA_964603885.1 uncultured bacterium | reverse complement strand
GCTGATAAAGAACATAAGCCACATTGTCTAAATCACCATAGGTCATATGACCAAATCTCTTCATTCGTTTGAGCGCAATTTTTTCGCCCACAAACCAATCAGTGACTAAAATTTTGTTCATACTCAGATAATCATCGCGCTCAATCACTCTAAGTCCAGGTCTATCAAGATCAAGAAAATTACCATCCGCCATTTGAATGGCAACATGATTCCATTCACTGCCAGTGAACCAACAGATTAGATCAGGAATCCAACCTTGCTGACGGACGAGACACAATTTCCACTTTTTTATCATTTGACCTTCGCTCTGTACTCTTCCCAAACAGCTCTGCTTCTTGTTTCATACCCTGCCTGTTTGAGATAGCGATGCGCAGCTAAATAAAAACCCTCTGCTGAAGAATTTTCACCTTTACTCAGGGCCGATCTTGCTAATTTTAAGCTATGCAATGCCATTCGTTCAAATTTTACTTTTTCATCTTTAGTTTCTTCTTGTAATTCCTCAAGAATCCGAAACCGTCGGAATAAAACTTCTACGCAGAGCAAGAAAATTGCGATTCCTAAAAAAAACACCGAAAACGATACAATTTTTACCTTTTGACGTTCATCATATTTGTTAAAAATTGAGCCTAAATTATAATCTATGGACAATAATCTATCTTTGTTTCTATTACGGAGTAAGCGAACAAAATTTTGATTAAAATCTTGAAATCCTAACTCCAAAGATTGACGAATACTAAATTTACTTTTTTCTTCGATACCTACCGATTTTTTAGTTCGTTCAACCTTTGTCAATAATTCGTATTTTCCTATTTTTGATACTATCGATTGCGCAATATACTGACCATCGCCCTTGTACTTGAAAAATAAAGGCTTCCTTAAACTATTGTCTTCAATTCTCGAAAATTTTCCAGTCACATTTAAGTTAGAAATCGAATTACCTTGATCATCAAGAGCCAATATAGTAACTGTAACTTGATTTCCTTTAACATGTACATCCGTCTCATAAGGATCCCATTGTTTTTTTGCAAGTTTTTGAAATGCGCGAGACATGATTTTACGTAAAACTGAATGATTGACCCATTCGGAACTCCAAACTCCTGAAAAGTCAGTAGTCCATGCAAAACTGTGACCCAAACCAAAATTCCAAATTGCGAAAACCGGATCACCAATTTCGGAAGCAACAATAATTTGTCCTCTTTCTTTTGGAGAAGTTGCTACATAGCCGGATAATCCTGGGAGACTTTTGGGATTGGGATTTATAAATCTTTGATTTGGAATCCATTTTGTACCCATTTGTTTCTGTATAACAGGAGGACCAAACACCTGTTCTACTGCTTTCTCAAAAATTTTAGCTAAAGAGCTAACATCTCTTGAACTAAAAAACTTACCTCCCGTAATTTGAGCCATTTCCATTAGATTCGTGCGATTAGCCTCCTCACCAAAAGCAATCGTGGATACTCTTATACTATCTTTCTTTAGTTGACTCAAAATAGAAGGTACATCATCCCAATCCGACGGTGAACCATCTGATAAAAATAGAAAGTCAACCCTTGAATATCGACCATTTGCCAATATAGTCGATGCACCTTTTAATGCTGGATAAAATTTTGTTCCACCTCCGGCTCGGATACTGTCAATACCCTGAACAAACCATTGCATGTTGGTGTCTGTGACTTTTTGAATAGGAACCGCCAATGAAGCCGATGTATCAAAATCTACAACTCCAACATCTATACCACGCATTTCTTTGATAATTTGCTTAGCCGAATTTTTGGCAACCCAAATTGGTATTTGAGAGGGCTCCGCAGTTTGTAAAAAACGTCGTAGTTCCTGTGGATTATTCCATACATTTTTTGAGCCTGCCAACATAGATCCAGATGAATCAATAATAAAAATAACAGCGATAGATTTACGGTAAGACCTCGGGGGCATGTATACCGGTAGAGCCTTCTCGATAGGGCTATCATAATAGCCACCTAGCCCAAAAGAATTAGTACCTCCGAGCATACCTAAGCCCCCACCCTCAAAGACAAAACGACTCAAATTTGATTGTATCTTTGTATTCAATCGCTTGGCTTCTACATTATCAATTAGAGCAAAACTATAAGAACTAAAATCTTCACTCCCACGTAGATCATCGGGAGTTCGAAATTCGAACTTAAATCCCATATCCTCAATTAAATTTTGTAACGCGGTGTTACTTTTTTCAGAAATGATTAAGGCTGTCTTGGGTTGATAAATTTGAACTCGATGTTCGAATAGAGAATTTATACTAGTTTCATCATCCGGAGATTTGAGTTGTAACTCAAAAACTCTGGGACCTAGTGCATCTGCCTTTTGTTCAAACTCAACAAAAGAATAACCTTTACTGACTTGCAGATTACGCTTGTTCACCTGAACGCCGTTGCTTAGCAACTCCAAACTGATATCATAATCTCCAAAACTTTCAATTAAGCATTTCAGCTTAAAGCTACGACCTTTCAAAATTTTCGATGGACCAGAAAAGTTTTTTATACGCACGCCTCGCAATTGATTTACAGGTAAGACGCCCATATAAAGTAAATTATTTGCTAAATTATTTATTGACTGAGGCTGCTCAGTTTCATTTCCATCACTGAGCAGAATAACTACTGAATAATCTAAATCATCTACTAAGTTATCTAATTCTTGGACACCTTCATATATTCTGGAGATACTGGCTGGCTTATCATGTAGGGAATGTAAAAGCTCATCATGACTTTTATAAATTTCTGTGGATTCACCAAGCCTGAAATAAGTCAATTTCTCGGGTAAATGGTCTGACATTTTACTAAGTTGATTCTGCCAGTTTGATAGCCACGACTTCAAGGTTTTGCGCTCTACAGATCTAGACCCATCGTAGCCAATGAAAAAGTGAGGACCTCCAGAGCTCTGATACGTAATGACGGATGGATCACTTAGTGCCAAAATTAGTATAACTAGCAAAAAACCACGTATTAGGCTAAGACCTATTAAAACAGACTTTTTTGGACCCTCTAGTTTTTTTCTTAAAAATAGAATGCTAGTAGGAACGACCAATAATAACCAAAAAGCTTGGGGTTTCATAAAATGGAGATGTTCTAGAAAATTCATGAAATTTAAGCTCTCTTACTGAAGATGTACCACTCTAAAAGCATTATCACTACAGCAATAAGAATTAATAACCCAGAGAGTGGAAAATTTCCATTCTTGTCATTGTCATAGCTCCGTCCTCTGTCATTAATCGAAACATCTGCAGTAATTGCTGTCGGATTTCTGTTAGCTTCTTCCAAGCGGGATTCTACTACTGGGAATCTTGCATAGTAATTCGATCCATCTTTATTTCGATAAATTCCTTGCAAACTAACTGTAGAAATCGGGGAGTCCTTCAAATTTTGTGTATTTTTAGATGGAGTCTGCGGAAAAGAGCTATGCTTAAATTTAGAGCCTACTTCGACCAGAGAATTTGTTCTGTAGTGTTGTAAAAAATAGCGTAAAATATTCTCAAACAAAATTGGATAGTCAGGATTCCCTATAGATTCAGAATTAAACTCAAGATTTAGCACTATGCAAGCTTCCAAATTTTTATGTAGTAGGATTCCAGGCGTGCTTTGCCTGGTGGAGAGTTGCTCAATTTGAAGTAACGATTCCCAAGCATTACGCTCTTTGTAGGCAGTAGCCTTTGTCGCAGAAAAAAATTTATTTCCTCCGACAAATCTTAGTAAAAAATGACCTGGCACAAGAACATGCGATTTGAATTCTTCAAAAGAGACCTCGTTTCTTTTTTGCTCTATCACGTAAAGACTAAGATTTTCGGGATTTTTAGGTAACTCATCTACTCTTTTGATATTGATTTGAAAACTGTTTTTGCTTAACTCAAAGCGCTTGTCGTTTACTAAAAAAGTTCTAAAGAAATTTAAAAACGGGCTTGATTCGGAAAAGCCTGATACCTTAACTCTTGGGACTCTTGAGTTGATAAAGTATTTAATCACATTATCCTGAACTAAACTATCAGGTTCATCAGGAATGATCTCAAAGTTTATGGGTTCCGAGATTGACGTGGGTTTTATCTCAAAATCGAATTGATAATTATCGTAACTCGCAAACTTAAAAGGTAAACGCTTAAGTAATACCCCCTCCTGAGAAACTACCAGAGTCCCGCCGCCGCCTCTAGAAACGCAAGCTATCCCAATGTTGAATTTCAGGCTACCATCATTTAATAAATTTTCATGAATCGAATCGAAATAAATATTTCGATAGTCTTGCGCGGAAAGAAAAATTTCCACCCCAAAGTTAGCCAGTCTCTTTTGCTGTACATAATCTAAAGAATCAGTAAATAGACAAACCTTGTAACCTCTCTCCAATAAATCTTGTATGCTATCGAGTAAGTTAAAAAAATTACCATTAGGCAAATGAGATGGTTCAATACTACTTAGCTTTACTTCTAGATTACCGCCTAGGAGGTTTTTATGCAGAAAAGCATTCCATGTATATACTTCAATCTCACTGTTTTCGACTGTTCTTGCATGCCTACGTACAAGTTCTTTACTACGGCTAAGACGAGTATTAAATAGTCCAGATTGAGCCACCATCGAACCACTATTGTCAATGATATAGGCTTGCTTTTCAGAGCGAAGTCCTTTCTTCCAGTAGGGCTGACTCAAAGCTAAAAAAAGTAAAGCAAAGAATAATAACTGTAGCCAAAAAATTAAATTATTTTTGAACCTTTCGAGAAAGCCTTGATTTTGTCGTTTAAGGAATACTTTTTGCCACAAAAAAAGACTAGGGATCTTATGTCGAACTGGCTTCGATCTAAAAAAGTAAATACTAATTAGAATTGGTAACCACAAGAAGAAAAGTAAACCCAGAAGATTACTTACCACAATCACTGGCGCTTCCTCATTAATCGTATGATGAAATCTTTAAAATCTTCTTCACTGACGACGTAGGAATATTCAAGACCGTACTTGTTACACAAGCTTTTAACCATGCGCTTGTGTTCTTCCAATGTTTCGTGATAAATGGTGTAATATTCATCATCTATTATCAATTTCATTTCTTGGTTACTTTCGAGATCTTGTAAGATACAGTTTCCATAAAGATTAGGATTTTCCTCCTGCGGAGAAAGTAGTTGGACTAGTGAGACATCATGTCGATAGTAGGCCAACTTGCGTAGACAATAATCTAATGTCTTTTCGTCGGTTAAAAAATCTGAGACAAAAAATACTATCCCCCTATCACGTTCAAATTTAATAAATTGATCAATACTATTGATTAAATTTGCGCCACCTCCTGGCTCAATTTTTTCCAAAAAATGAATAAGCCTAGGGTATTCTCCCGGTGACTTTAGCTTTGGCGCATTCTTTAATAGACTTTCTTTGACAGGATAAACATTGACATGATCTTTTTGGTGCAAGGCAAGAAAAGCCGCTCCTGCGATAAATTGAAGAGCAAAATCATATTTAGCAGGCGAACCATAAAGCATAGATTGGCTCGCGTCCAAAAGAAAGTGTACATTTAAGTTTTCTTCGCCATAAAATAGTTTAATATAAAAACGATCTAAACGACCCCAAAGACTCCAGTCAATGAAACGGATATCGTCCCCGGGGTTGTATTCTTTAAAATCCTTGAACTCAACAGAGGCGCCTTTGCGCTTAGTTTTTCGATCACCAATCTTTTGTCCTGAGAAGTTGTGTTTACTTACGAGATTGAGCTTTTTCAAGCCTTTTAAAAATTCGATACTATGAAAATCTGGTAATGTCACTTCTTCTCCAGCGAATAAAATCTTTTGAGTATATTCTTATAGGATTTAGGCATTCTAGGATTGTTTAAGACTTGCTCAAGCTCATCTTGCTGCCTTTTATAGATGGTATTTTTAATGTCATTATTAGACTTAAAGTCAATTTTTTGAAACGACTTTTGCCCTCCAAGACTACCAAAAGCGCGCGGATCAAATTTAGTTTTACGATCTAATTTTTGAAATTTTGGTTTGGTTTTTTTGGCAACATTACTCTTCAGTTTCTTGTTTTCAGAGGATAAACTCTTTTCATTCCTTCTGAGTTTAGGATTTTCTTTGAATTTAGAACTAGTCGCTTTGGATGGCAGATTTACGGATGCTTTGATGCCTTTGTTATTTTTGAGCTGTTTCTGATACGATCTTTTGGATGATTTCACTTTTTTTTGAGTACTGATTTTACCCTCAATTTTAGAATCTGCCATCGCCGGTTGATCCAATTCTTTTGTACGAAATTTAGATTTCCGAAAGGGACTGTCCTCGGATATCTTAGGAGGCTTAGTTTTAGGATCTCCTCGCAATTTCTTAGAATTCATTTTGTTTATATTCTTAGTTGAATCTTGCTTATGCTTTCGTTTGTTTTCATCCCTGAGATCTCTGCTGTAAGTACTATCATTTTTTGCCAAAGGCTTTGACCTTTCATAAAAAGTATCCGCATTGATAAATAGAGATATGAATAGTAATCCAGTGAGAATAATTAAAAACTTACGCAAGATTTGACTTAATGATTTTTTATCCTGATTATCAAAATCTTGATCTAAAACCCCATTAGATATCCGTTCTCCATGATCATGTAAAAGCTTCAATATGATATTTTCAGTACCATTCGGATACTCTAAAATAGTTATGAACATGTCTTGGCCGTTAAGTTCACGGTCGAGATGAAGTGCAGCCTCTCGATAATTATCCTTTCTTCTCTTGTAAAGAAAGCCGTTAAATATCAGACTTAAAAAAACACATATGAAAAATGTCATCAAAGCCAACTTAAAGCCATCTAAAAAGAGCAATATTAATGCTAGGGTCAAAGCCAGATATAAATGCATATTGATATTTTGTAATATCAATTGAAAAATACGGTGTTGTTGATATCTACGAATGGCATCCAGCATAGGTATGAAGTAACAGATTATAGCAGCTAGAAAAAATAGTGAACCGCCTTGCAAGCTTATGGAATGGCTTGCATGTATAATTCTTGTAGCGGTTCAAAATATTCTTTTTCAGCGAAATTCTTAGCATAAATCTCTAAAGATTGCTTTTCCAAATCTTTTAAAAGTTCAGGTGAAGAATACAAATCACTAATTAATGTTACCAAGGCCTGCTCATCATGAGGATCAGTATATAAACCTACTGCCGAAAAAATGTCTCGCAACCCAACAGTATCACTAAGTATAACTGCTATGCCTGCTGAAAAAGCTTCAACAATTGAACTGGGTAGGCCCTCTTGGTCTCCAAACTTATCTTTACAACTCGGATGTAACATAAGATCAGCCCATTGGTAATGCTGAGCGAGTTCATCCCGATCCGTTATATGTCCCACCAAACAAACCTGTTCCCCTATATTTAACTGACAAATTAATTCCTCAAGATAATTTCTGGAGGGACCATCCCCGACGATTCTCAATTTCAAATTAATATTTTTATCTTTTAATGAAGCTAGAGACCTTAAAACCAAAGCATGATTTTTTTTTGGTCGTAAAGAACTAACCATTAATAGATTTTTTAGAGAACTACTTTTTCTTACACGAGGTGTTAGTGGATCCACTCCAACGTAATATTTTTTTATCTTCAGGGGTGGACAGCCAAGATCTATTAACTGAATGCGCATTGGCTCAGTCATCACAACAACTGTATGACAGTGTTTGAACAAATAATGATATAAAATTCTATTAAATCCGAGGTTTTTTCTCGGAAAAGCTCCCACATCATGCCCATAAAAACTTACAATTAGAGGTAGTTTACGGATCGAAGTTAAGCTCATAGCAAGTAATGCATTACTTCCAAAGTGAGCGTGAATCACATTAGGTAGATTTTTTCTTAAAACAAAGAATAACTTTAGAAACTCAAGCCAGCCCGAGCGACAGTTGACTGGGCATGAAAGTTGATTGGTGTTTCTCCTAATGAATAAAAACTCTACTTTTGAACTCTCGGAAGCTTTAAAAAGTCTCAGTTGCCTCTCGATAAAAGTTTCGCAGGGACCGAGTTCTCTATACTTAAAATGAAGGATTTTCATCCATTTCAGTATGCTCGTTTGTACTTTAATAGTAAAACACTCATTCTTATTACAAAAAATATTTTGGATAATAATCTATTCAAGAAGGTTGCTTTAGTTTTTTCTAGGAAAATCTGCAGACCGTGCCATCGTAAAAGTACTCCGGACCATTGGATTCCACCGCCGCTACTTAACGACTCTCCATGAATTACCGAAATGCGAGAGTTTACTGAAAATGAATGCCCCAAGTCCCTAAGACGAATACTCCACTCTTGATCTTCATAATACATAAAAAAATCTTGATCAAAATATACAGGTTTACTGAGAAAATAATTGATGTTACAAGCGAAACAAGCTCCACAAATAAATCCTGTCTTATAGTAATCTTTGGGAAACAATTTTATTTTTTTGTTTCTCCAAGGTGATAATGGCCAATTAAACTCCTTGGGAAAGTACTGGATACCTGCAGCAATATTACCTTTTCTAAGCCTAAGAACCGGCTGTTGTATAGTATCCGAACTTTTTTTCAACATTTCTACCCACAGTCTGAGGTCTGGCATTAGCAGTTCGATATCGTTGGTTAAAAAAATTGCATAATCGGCTTCCTCTAGTTGAGCTTGCCGCAACAATTTGTTCATCCCAACTGCATATCCTGGATTGGATGAATCCCAAAGACAACCTATATTTTTATCTAGCCAATCTAGGGGTTCCTTATTGTGATTTACCACCCAAATATTTAATTCAATTGGATCCAAATTCGACAAAGCGTCTAACAATAACTGTTTTCTACCGTAATGCACTAGACCCACAAATACTGAGCGTTTACGAGTATTCACTCCAAGTTTGGATATCTTTTCCATAAGATAATTATCCTCTTGAGATGTAACAAATATCAAACGATTATCAAAGTTTTTGTTAATAATCTTACTCTGTGTCCCGATTACCCTTTTGAACTAGAACTGGGAGCTGTGGATGAAAGTAAAGATAAGAATCCAAAGAACCCCGAAATTAACCAAAGAGGGTAACAAGATAAGGTTGCAAAAGAAAAAGTCTGAGCATTTATCTGACACTCACAAGGTGAATAAATTGACAGATTTCATGCAAAGTGACATTTACAACTAAGTCTTATGGAGGAAGTGCATGGCAACATCTATCCGATTGCTAACGACTAAGGAATTGATGGACAAACTAAAGGTCAAGCGTAATACGATTTATCAATTACGCAAGGAAGCTAATCTACCAACTATAAAGTTGGGACGAACTATCCGTTTTGACGAAAATGAAATTGATAAGTGGCTAAAAGATCGACAAACGATGGGTGGCGACTTCGATGAATTATTGGAAGTAGGTTAGACCTTATGCCCGAAACACTGTACTTCTGGCTACCACTAACAGGTAGTTTACTCATGGCGATAATGTTTGCTAGCATTCTTAGGGAAGCAATCCGTAGTCGTCAAGAAAATCAGTTCTTTCGTTCGCATCCTAATTGTCGCTTACCCCAGTCAAAATCAGTTCAATAAATCCTGTCCAGCTTAAAACTGGTGGACAGGGTTTCTGCTATTAAATCAACTGAGAGACTCGTCTGTTTGCGCGGTATTAGCTAAAATGAAATAATGCTGCGCTACAACGAACAGTTTTGTTCAGAAGGAGTCTTCATGAAACCTTTCAAAAAAGAAATCCTATGTATTGGCGCAGGTTATGTTGGTGGACCTACTATGGCCGTCATGGCATTCAAATGCGCCAATTACAGATTCACCGTTGTCGACATAAATCCTAAACGTATCAAACAATGGAATTCACAGGACCTGCCAATTTATGAGCCAGGTCTGCAAGAAATTGTAAAAACTACTCGAGGAAAAAACCTTTTCTTCTCAACAGATATCGATAAGGGTATTAAAGAGTCAGATATTATTTTCGTTTCTGTCAATACCCCTACTAAAACCTTCGGCGAAGGAGCCGGCGTAGCTGCAGATTTACAATATTGGGAAAAAACAGCTCGTCAAATCGCCGAGATAAGTACCAACGACAAAATAGTTGTAGAAAAAAGTACTCTTCCTGTACGGACTGCTGAAGCGATGTCTAGAATATTGAAAGCCAACTCTAGTGGATTGAATTTTGAGGTAGTTTCCAACCCCGAATTTTTGGCTGAAGGTAGTGCTGTTGAAAATCTATTTAATCCTGACCGAGTGCTAATTGGTGCCGACCCCACTGATTCGGGACAAAAGGCGAGCCAAGCTATCGTAGAACTGTATCAGCAATGGGTACCTCAAAATCGTATACTTACCACTAATGTCTGGAGTAGCGAGCTTTCTAAATTGGTAGCTAATGCCTTTCTTGCACAAAGAGTTAGCTCAATTAATGCTGTTAGTGCACTTTGTGAGGCCACGGGCGCCGATGTATCTGAAGTCGCGCACGCAATTGGAACTGACAGTCGTATTGGCCCTAAATTTCTCAAGGCCTCTGTTGGCTTTGGCGGCTCTTGCTTCAAAAAGGATATCTTAAATTTAGTTTACATAGCAGACTCATATGGTTTAAGTGAGGTCGCACACTATTGGCGACAAGTAATCGACCTAAACGATTATCAACAAACTCGATTCGTAAAAACAATGCTTCATAATATGTTCAATACTTTAGCATCCAAGCAAATCGCAATACTTGGATTTGCTTTTAAGTCAAACACTGGAGACACGAGAGAATCTCCAGCAATTTACGTAACTCGTAAACTACTAGAGGAGCAAGCTAAGGTAATAATTTCAGATCCAAAAGCGATAGAAAATGCAAAATTAGATTTGAGTGATATTTCGGATAGAGTAAGTTTCGAAACTGATCCGATTAAAGCCTGTAAGGGTGCCCATGCTATAGCCGTATTAACAGAATGGGAAGAGTACCGTAATCTGGACTTTGAAATGATTTATGAACAAATGCATAAACCAGCATTTATTTTTGACGGCAGGAACATACTTGATCACGAAAGGCTTCAATCCATTGGGTTCAACGTCTTCCCAATCGGCAAAGAGCCTTTACTGGCAGATTTGTAAAGTGTAATAAACCGCATCTATTCAATACGGCCTTATTACAAAAAATAGATTTACAGATAGCCGTGAACAACTTCGTCAAGATAAAGCATACTCTCAATTGGTTTAATGTCGTTTTCCCTCACGCTCGCAATTGCTAGGTCAGTAATTGTTCGAAGTTGACCATACTGCCTGATCATATCCATATGTTTAGATTCATCAGATTTTTCACCAAGAACATAACCTACCCCTGCCGCACCACCCGCAGTAGCAAATGCGACCCAGCCAACCGGATTCCAAAAATTGGTTGCTGCGAGCGTTACAAGAGTACCAACACCTAAACCTAAGCCAGTGGCTCCTCCAATAGCTCTGAACTTCCACTTTTTAGATAGTTTATCGTCTATTCTTCCCCAGAAATCTCGAGCTTCTTTAACCGACTCTGCAAACCGATCTTGGGCCACAAAATCAGCACTCATCGTAGCGAGTAACGCTATGTAGTTCTCCCACTGACCTCTCAAGCCCTCCGCTTGTGAAAGCATTGCGCTGTGTCGGCTGTTCAATCTGCGAAATTGTGGCTTTGCACCTTCTCCAACATCATAAAAATCCATCTTGTCTATATCAACACCTAGGCGAGTGAGAGCTTCACTTCGAGTTAGGTCTCTAAAACGGCCATCTTCAGAAGACATATATGAGGGCTGAATCATTTCTACCACGATATTCATACCGATAAGCCCGATCATACGCTTTCTCAAAAGAGAAAAATTGACACTGTTGTATAAGTCTACACTGTTTTGATGAGCAGTCGCATAAACAACTTTTAGTCGATTAAATAACTGATTTGCCGCACTTCCCTCAATCTCCATACTAACGATTTTCTTTAAATTTCGGGTCGCTTCTTTTTTTCGTGGTTCCCATACGGAATGATATACCCCTGAGAATCCCCGGTTGTCGCGATCATGAGCATCCCAGCCTTGTTCAACCTCTCTAGCCGTCCGCTTAATCAGACTCAAAATTTGAGAATTCATAGCTCTTATTTCACGTCTTAAATCCACAGAAGCTAAGCTACGAGATTTAGTCCCGATTTCATCATCATTTTGAACCCGATATCTGTCTTCTCTCAAAAATGTAGACGGATTATTGTCGCTAAATTGCTGCACTGCAGGATAAGCGGATTCTATGGCGCTACGAAATTTCTTAGCTTGTGTTTTGGTACGCGAATCAGTGGAACCGTAATCTTTCACGTAACGTTTCAAACGAGTGTATTCCTCTGCCGCTTTTTTAACTTTGGCGCGAGTATCTGCTGGTAAAGCGCTCAACTGAAGACTCGCATTAGAAACTGCAGCCACCTTATCTCTAAAAGCTCCTTTAAATTCAATATCAACCCTGTCTTCACGAGAAACCATTATATTTCTAGATTGGTCCAACCTGGCATTTTCAGAAGCATCATGAAATTGTGTTAATGCAGTCTTGAACTCCCCCGAACCTTCTCCATGCATTTTTAATGCAACCAAGACATTTACAAATTTACTCTTGGACTCTGGATTTTCATCCGCAATTA
>CAZRWM010000069.1:0-12625 GCA_964603885.1 uncultured bacterium | reverse complement strand
CATCCCACCCAAAAAATCATTAAATTACGCACCGAATGTTTTCTCTCGCCAGTTTGCCTTTTGGTGGATATATCCGAAAAAAACGTCACGTTTTGATTTAAATTTTTAATGCAACTCCAAAATAAATAAAGGCTTGAAACGCAGATAAACACGATAGCATCAGGTCTAGTAAGAAATGCCAAACCAAAAAGAATACCACTAATCAAAAATCTTAATTTTAAGTTATTCTTCTCAATACCAGATAAGAACATAACTGCGCCTGATAAGGCTAAAAATCCAAATAAAACAGTTTCTAAACCTCCTAGAGTCCACACAATTACGGGCGCAGATGCTATGAAAATAATGATCGGTAAATGCTGAAAATTACTATCATATACCAATCTGAATACATAATTACAGTATGCTATTACTACAACAGTAGCTACTAATGCTGAACCACTCACCAATCTAGCGGCAAGTGTTAGTTCTAAGCCAAAATAACCCAAAGTAGATACAAAAAAAAGATGTAGAAAGTTGGTGTATCCTTGAACAAATTCGCCCTCATTCCAAACGATTCCGTGTCCATCAATCCAATTACGTGCATAGCGTAGTGTGATATACGCATCATCATGAAAAAAATTCCAATTTTTAAAAAAAATAGCGATTGCTACTATCACGGCTATTGCTATCGACGATCCTTGTATCAGAAAGATAATTTTTCTTTTAGCTTTCTGTTCTTTGGAGCTATCTGTCGTGATCCTGCCCATCGATTTCCATCTTGAGTTTCTCAAGTTCTGTAGCCTGTTTTTCCCACTCTGTCAAAGCTTCACTCAATTTTTTCTCAAGATGATTTTTCTTTCTCATTACGTCTTTCTGATCATCTTTTGACAACTGAGAGAACTTTTCATAATCAAACATGAGGGCCATATTATTATTATTCAATGCTTCTAAAGATTGATAGTCTGCCTCTAATTGATTCACAGTACGAGTCTTTCTTTTTAGTTCTGACTTCATTCGCTTTTGTTCTTCGTAACTGAGTTTTGGCTTTGCTGTTTGCTGCCTTATCTTCGTTACCTTCTTGGATGCTTGAAGATAATCTTGCCTTCCCTTCTGCAGATACTCTTCATAACCACCGGTAAACTCCTCTATTCCACTGTGCTTTATCAGAATTAGTCGATCAGCAACCGCACGCACCAAAAAGCGATTATGACTTACCACAACAACAGTTCCGGAATATTCCCTAAGGGCGTGTGCCAGAGCCTCCACTGTCTCTAGGTCGAGATGATTGGTTGGTTCATCCATCACCATCACGTTTTGTTTTTGTCGCATGATTCGAGCGAGAACTAGTCTGCCACACTCACCGCCACTTAACGCAGCTATTTTTTTATCTGCTTCTTCTCCAGAAAATAAAACCAAACCTAGTAGTTTTCTACTACCTGAAATACCCAAGGAAGGCTCTTGATCCATAACCCAGTCTGCCAGAGTTTGATTCTCATTCAAAATATCATGATGATCTTGTGGAAAGTAGGCTGGATGAGCTTCGTAACCCCATTCCACATTTCCGCTATCACTTTTTATCTGATCCATAATAATTTTTAGTAAAGTAGATTTACCCACACCATTTGGCCCGAGAATGGCAACCTTCTCACCGCGACCTATCTCAAAATTAATATTATTTAATACCTTATTTCTTCCAAAACTTTTAGCTACATTTTTTATACTCAGAGGCGTAATTCCAGGTTCTCTACAAATATCAAATTGAAAATGAGGAGCCCGCCTAGATGTCTGTGGAATTTCGATCTCTTCAAGCTTTTGTAGTTGTTTACGTTTTGACTGAGCTTGCGTTGCTTTACTTGCTTTAGCACCGAATCTATCAATAAATCTAGAAAGTTCTTCGCGCCGTTTATCTTGATTCACTCTAGTTTTGTCTAAAATTTCAATATCTTGTAATTTTTGAGCTATAAACTTGTGATAAGGACCACGGTAAACCCGAATATCTTGATAATCAATATCGAGATAAAATTGAGAAACCTTATCCAAAAATTCATGATCATGGCTCACAAGTAGTATAGTACCTTGAAATTCTTGAAGGTATTGCTCAAGCCATACGATACTGTCTAAATCCAAGTGATTAGTAGGCTCATCTAGAAGTAGTAAATCAGGTTGCTCAAATAAAAGCCGAGCAAGTAAAACCCGTAACTTAAAGCCACCACTTAAAACTTTTAATGACTCAAGATGGCGTTCTTGCTCAATTCCTAATCCTACCAATATTCGAGTAGCTTCGCCCTCAGCTGAGTATCCGTCTAGACTAGCATATTGCTCTTCAATCTCAGCCATCTCCAAACCTTCAGAATTACTTAAATCTAGTTTCTGAAGTAATTGCTCACGACGGGTATGAAGCTCATAAAATTTTTTACGACCCATTAGAACTACATCTAGAATCTTACATTCCTCGTAAGCAAAATGATCCTGTCGCAATACTCCGATATGCATTTTTGACGGTCGACTGATAGAGCCACTATAAGCTGCTTCATCGCCACTGATTAAACGCAAAAGAGTAGATTTTCCTGCACCGTTTGCACCTACAATGGCATAATGTTCACCATCTTTTAATTGTAGACTGACATTTTCAAAAAGTAGTCGATCACCATAGCGCTGGCTGATTTGGTCGAGGGAGAGATTCATCATAACGCTGCAAGCATAACCAGAGAACCTCGAGGCATCAAGTAATGAAAACTAAACTATTTGTATTTCTGATTATATTTAGTAACTATCAATTGGGGTATACGACCCAAAGATACTTGCTTACTTCCTCTGAGAAAAAACCAATTTGGTTAGAAATTAGCAAAGACTTCTCATATTTCTTAGTCGACATTAATAAAAGTTACAAACTCTTTGAACGTAAAGGCTATATCTTCGAAGGAGCTCATTTACTCGAATCTTCGGAAAAGTCCAGAATCAAAGCACTTCTTCTTGGATTCAAAACCATAGCTTCATCACGTGATCTAAGACTTACAGCTTATGAATTTGCGATTGATACTAAGGGTATAATTAAGACAAATCCCAAGCAATTAGATTATCTCAACTCACTCATATTTGAAGCTGGTAGGCTTGTCTCTGAAAATGGTCGAATTCTAATTAAAGAAGAAATTAAAGAATATGGTAGTTCTGTAGCTAAAAGAGATGGTGAACAATTACCATTGTTGAAAGAGTATAAAGTACGCTATCAAGATAGTATTCAACTATCAGTACCTAAATGGCCAATACCCCTCAGCAGTCTAGATTATCTTAATCTAGCCCATGCCATGAAATCCCTAAAATTTTTTAAGAAATCAGCGGCACTCTACACCATTGGCCTGAATCAACAAAATCGTCACTTAAATATCCTAGACAATTATACTCGCCAACAAATTCATTTTGATTTTGCTCAATCACTGCTGGAGGCGGGATATCCAAAAAGAGCAAAAACTGTTCTGAAGTCACTCGGCTCTCGGTTGAAAAGTAAATCAAGATTGAGAACACCGGTTTTCAAACTGTACAAACGAGTATTAAAAGAACTCGGCGAAGATTAATCCCACCCATGCTACTACCGATAATCGTAATATGGAATCTTCCTCGATAAATCGAAATCTAGAGAACGACCCACAAGTCAGTAATCTGGTGGTAAGTCTATTTGATAAGTATGTGGTACAACCTACGGCCCACTTACCTATCACTTCCAGACTCCGTAAACAACTTCACGATCACTTTAAAATGCCTGATTCAGAACCTGAAACCGATGGACAGCACAAACTATTGGAAGAAGAGCCGAGAAAGTACTCTTCTCATCTGCATAATTTTTTTGTTGATCTTCACAGCCAACTAAATAGTAAGTACGGTGAAAGTAACTTTAAATTAAGACAATATTTCAGAAATTTGTTAGTCCAAATGCAAGCAGAACTTGAATATCCTCCTGGCAGACTTGATGAGCTTTTTGGATATGCAAAAACTAAATCAAAATTGTCTCTGAAGCGTATGCTGGAACAGCATCAATTACCCATCGAATTAATTGAGTTATTACAGACAGATTGGAAGCAAAGTATACGGACGTACCAAAATCATCTGGCAGAAGAACGTGCTTGCCGAATGGTGGATGAAAGTTCTCGAGGTAAACGCCTTGACCTGAGAATTCTGGTAAGTAATCTTTTTGCTGGAGCATTCATTCTTGCTATTGTAGCTGGAGCTGCGCCCCAATTAGGTCAACTTGGGTATATTTTTTTGGCGCCATTTCTAGTCTTTGGTATGCTCTGCACATATCTTTGGGTTCTTAAGGATGGTCGTTTGCTGGCTGCATTTTTAACAGGTTTATTTACCCTAAGCCTCACTGCTCTCGGAATGATAGGACTGAGTGGCTCTACACATGATTTATTGCAACCAGCCTTTGTAGCCGCAGGTTGTGGTTTGGGAGGTCTGTTAGGACTTTATTCTGGATGGTGGGAGTGGCGTCTCCAGATGGATCAAATTCTTTTGGATGAAATCTTTGAACTTAAAGATCAACTCTTGGAACAAGAATTACTACATCCTAAAGATTTGGCTTCTTTTGGAACTGAAAAAGTCATGGTTATATTAGAAGTCAGTCGCAAGTCTCTCATACGTGAAATGAATCTGAGTCTTCAGGAACTCGATAAACTAGGATTTTTGCAAGAAGATGATTTTGAAAACCTATTTGAAACTAAAAAACGTATTCATAAGCTCAAACATCGAGTTGACCTACTTCAGGCCGTATATGAAGATTTAAAGATTATTATGATTCGTATGCAGGAGCGAGTTGAAATTCTTAAAGCCTTAGAAGTGGCCGCATTTAATCCATACCCTTTGCACCTAGAAGATGAGCATCAGGAAGCAAACCATCAAATTGCTATTCAAATTCAAGATTTGTTCTTAACAGAGCTTGAAAATATTCAGGCTAATATTCGTTATATTATCCAAAATCCAGCAACAAAATAATCTTCTAATTGCCACTAAATTGTTGCACAAGGCAAACTGGATACATCCCACCCAGGCCTGGATTACATTGAGCAGTCATATATGTTCTTGACCATCGTCCAAAAAAGTTACCTCGATGGCCCCTGAAATAGAATGGATTTACATCGATGTAATGCATTCGCTCCTCAAAGCCTCCCTCGTCTTTGACCTCCATGACGTTCATTCCGGGCGTTTCCACATAGCGCTGAGCCACCATTTCGCCTGAGGATTTCCCTTGCATTATTACGTGATTCCAAAAATTATGATCATCCACGAGTTTACCCATGAATACTTGCATACCACTAGAGCCTTTAACGGGTTTTACTACCCAATGATCTTTTTCCTCAATTAACATTGCCAGATCATTCTGATCCGCCTTGGAAAGATTAAACGTTTGTGGAATATGATGTCGAATTTGACCGACAATATTTGAATCGAAAATCTGACTCAACTCGTTATCCCAAAGTATCTCAAACACCGATTTGGCCGACAACGCCTCGGAAGTGAAACTATTTACTACCGCCAAATCGCCATTCATTGCTGCTCTTAAGATTCGGCGATAACCTAGAAACCCAGGATCTTGCTGAATATGATGCCATTCGAAAAAACGATATACCACATCAATTTCACGTCCCTCGAAGCGTGGTGTGTGAGCCACCATTTCTAATTGATCAGGGAAAATCAGAGCACAATCATAGCCTGATTCCAGTATTGCATCTCTCAGGTATTCCGCAAGATGAAGATCTTGGCCTGTTGGGCCGTATGGTCTTGGATGCACTAAAGCAATGAAGGGTCGCTGCTTACCTGCGGTATCAATCAATTCTTCGAGTAATAGTTTACAACTAAGATTGTGCTCGGGAAGAATAATATCCAGACCTTGAAAATTAAGTTGTTCGCGAAATTTATTAAATAAAGTATTTTGGGATAAAGTACCCATAATTATGTCAGTATCTGCCACTCCTCCCGGCCAGCTAACATTGAACTCATGGGCATGAAAGCCACTCTGGCTTAAGACTGTATCGGGACGAACCACCCCCGGTCCAGGTTTACCTTTCATTCGACAGTGCAAGATTTCCTCTATTTCATGATTCATTTGCATTAATGCTTTGAGTGCGAAATAGTGGGAATGTCCGGGGTCTCTCAAAACCTCAAGAAGTCTTGATAAAACGTGTTCAACCCAGTATCCAAATTGGCTATACCTTTGGGTGAGATCTTTAGAGATAAATAGCGGCTGTACCGAGACATCAAAATGTAAACCCTTCTGAGAACAATTTACTGCCATGAAATACATCTCATCACTTAATAATTTTGGGTCTTGTTCTACAAGTGTACGAAGGTATTGACTAAAATGATGATTAGGGTCCATGCTTGCCTCCTATGAGCATCAGTTTTATTTCAAGTTGCTACAGATTGCAACTGTTGTTTTTATTATTTAGTACGATATCGTGGGGTTTATCACCTTATGCCCGCAAACAAAACCAACCCAAAAAGCCAACCCTCACAAATGTAGCGCGCGATTTCAGTCTACACAGGGAAAAAATGGTTGCAACCCAAATTTTAGCCAGAGGTATCAAAAACACAAGGCTTCTGGATAGTTTTAGAAAAGTTCCTAGGCATCGCTTCATTCCCTTCCAGTTTTGGGATTTAGCATACAGCGATCGGCCATTACCTATTGGAGATGATCAAACCATATCGCAACCCTACATAGTTGCATACATGACTGAGCAACTAAGATTGAAGGGACACGAAACAGTTCTGGAAATTGGAACGGGCTCTGGCTATCAAGCTGCTATTTTGAGCGAATTGGTTAAAAAAGTATATTCTATTGAAATTATTTGCGACTTAGCACAACAGGCCAACACAATTCTGAATCATCTTAAGTATCGAGTTCAGGTTAAATGTGATGACGGTTATAAGGGATGGCCTGAAAATGGCCCCTTTGATGCCATAATAGTCACAGCGGCAGCGCCAAAAGTTCCAGAGCCTCTTGTGGAGCAATTAGCACTTGGTGGGAGGATGATTATGCCCTACGGCAATGATTATCAAGAACTGATTTTAATTGAAAAAAATAAGTCGGGAGTGAGTTCTAAAAGGCTAATACCCGTCAGGTTTGTACCAATGACTGGAGCCGTAAGATTTAGAAATGACTGATTTCAAAATTTAATTTCAAAACCACTAACGCGGTATCAGTTGCTCTTTATATAAAATATTTAAAATGTGCTGGGTCAAACCAGGCTTCAATCCATTCAGTCCATGCAGCTCTTTGATGGCCTCAGCCGTTACATCCATCAAATCACTTTGCAAAACAGATTGAAATGCATTCAAAGACTTATTCTCCCAATTAAAGCGCAAGTTGGTTAAAATAAGTTGCTCGAGCTTGAAGTTGGCCTTCAAACGTCTAGTCACATTGTCTATGTCATTGCCAATTTGTTCCTCTGCTGACTTGGTTTGTTCCTCTGACAAATAAGATAATTGGCTCAAGGCTAGGTACTCTTCATACCTCTTTTCTAAGTCAATATCGAATATTTTATCTTTGAAGGCTATTTTGAAATTATTGTAAATTAAAGCTTGCATAATATCTCGGAAACTCACACTTTTATCCAAATACTTGGAGTTTCGCGTATCGAATCGCCACCTTGAGGGATGCATTAAAGAAAGTAGGTCTGCGTTTATCGTAGCAATCTTATCCGCTTTTAATGTCGACGCGATCTTTGGATTTAGATTGTTTTTTTGGACATTCATACTGTGTACTATTGAAGAATATCTTGAGACTTTAACTTCAGTCGGAGTCAGATCATGCCATTGATCCGGAATGTAAGAATTCCATTTATCTCGTCGACCCCAAAGGTATAGAATCAAATCTTGCTTGTTTGGATACTTTATTCTCCAATCTAAACTCTTCATAATTTGTAACTGAAACTGCTGCTTATTGTTTATGTAGCGATACAAATGTTGCAGTCTATAAAGACAGGGGTGCGAGTTTTGATTTAAATCAACGGGATCGAACAACTGCAGTAACAATCTATCAGACCCATGAAATTTTTGAGATATTTCAATATACTTTTTATCACAGATACGCTGTGTGACTGGCTCACTTCGTATTTTCACTAAAAAATCGCTGGCAAGCTTTTCTAAAATTTGATTTAGAGGATTGATGAGAGAATTAAGTGCTTCGGGCGCCGAAAGCAATCTTAATTTGCTCATTCTCAACTTTTGCCATGAAGCCCACTCAATTGAAGATCTTTCGGCGTCTAATGATAACTTTTCTTGAGTATAATTAAGGGGTAATAGATCTGATGAACGTATATAATTAAGCGATAATACTGACTTGGACCGAGTACCGAAAATAGTCCCAGAAATAGCTATAAAAATTATAAAAAACTTTAATCTTTTATTGTAAATGAGTCTCTTCATATCTAGGCAAATCAAAGAGGATTGCATATACTTAGGAATGTTTGTCGGAGATTATTAATGCCAAAGGCTTTTCTACTCATAGCTACCTACTTTTTAGTAGTGTGCACACAATATTCCTTCACCATCCGAGGTGGAGGACACGAGAAATACAAGTATTACATGACAGAGGGCTGGCTGGAAAGTGATCATGCTGGCTCAGGGTTTCACATAACAGACGACTATATCAAACCCAATCTGTGGATAAGAGTATTTCGCTACGATACTGCCGTTAGTCAGGTGATTGGTATACCAAATAATGAATCAGCCGGTGCGCATGCTTTTTGGGACAATTCCTTGGAGGAGGTAAATCCTCCAATGAGGGGCGGAGATTACTACAAACTCCTGCAATTAGTAGACTTTTCAGAGCAGGTGGCCACAGTTGACAGCAATGGGGAATGTACGTCCATGGGACGATGTTATGGTGATTGGGTCAATAATGAACTTTTGTGGGATATTGAAAACAAGGATTACATTGGAAACGGAGGGATTTCATTTCTGAAATTAGACGATAAATTGCAGGGCCAAAAAAGAACGAGATATCGCTTCGATATCTTTGTAGAAGACAACACTCCCTTTTGGTTCAAGGATTCAAACGGAGCCTATGATATGACAAAGGTTCCCCCTGCAGGGGGGTATCATGTTAGTGCAGCCGAGACAGAGAGTCCCATCGTTGAAGAAAATAAGCTGTATTACCCTATCGAACAGGCTGTATTTAGAATCATAGAAAAAGCAAAAATGCAATCTTTACCGGCGGAAGATGCGTCTCAAATTACATGGAATTCATATTTTGAAGATCAAAGCTGGTCTGAATACTTTGTTCACAAAAAGGGATTAGATTTTTTGGTTGAAAATAAGGAATTGCAAGTTCAAAGAGTAAACGGCCGATTAGTCTTTAATTTTTCAGTTTTTCATGCATTTCAAAAAAAATCGGATTACATCATACAGATTATTGCAGAAGATCACTCCGGCAACCGCCGAGCATTACAGATACCAATCAGCATCGAACGATTGAAGGGTTTGGAATTGCGGGATAACGCAAGTGGTGGCCAGAGGTTTTAGTTAGCACTGATAAAAAATATGCGATGTATTATGTTCTTATTTTTATTTTATTTTTCGTTAATATTTAACGTGTTGCAAGCCTGCGATGATAAAAGTATGACCTGGCAAACAGGCCAACCAGCAAGTATTCAAAAATACTATTCCCCTTCACCGCGTTATAACATTATGGCGCCAGATAAATCTCAAATACGTCAGAGAGAGATTAGTGATCTGTTTCTACAAGAAGACCAGAGTGATTATAATTTGTCGGGAGGTTCTCATGCAGGCGTAAGAACCGATCTAGCCATCGAGGATTACTTCAGCACTAAATTTGCTGAGGCTGGTCAGAAGTTCCAAACATATAATGCAAATCGCGATAATATCAATGCACTGCAAGCCAGCTCCGGTGACATGCGTCCTTTGAATATCGACGATGTTACTAGCAGTGGTGAAATTATCGCCTACTACAATCTAAAAATGACTGGTGGTTTAGTCTTTAGGACGGATCAACTAAAGTGTGAAACTCCTTACTCCCATCCCATGACAATGCATGAAGCCTTTGGAATGTCAGATTCACGACATCGTAATAATCACTCTGAATATATCAATCCTGATGGGAACGTTGTGTATGACTCTACCGATAATTATTGCTTCTTCTTGCTAATTCCAAAAAGTGAGAATCTAGGACCCTATCTAGCCAGGGTTCATCAAGACGATTCCGATAGTCGATATTACATTTATCGAGGAATGGCTCCCTATCTCAGAATTAATCCCGATTTACACCCTAAATTAGCAGTAGGTCAAGGCGACTTACACTTTGTCAAAGGACGCTATATTCTGCCTGGTCAAGCCGGTCAGTTTTTAATTCCGCAAAACGGTCTCAATCTACTATTTAATAGAGTTGTAATCTATCGCCCCTATCACCACGATCGTCATAAGGTTGCCACAGGCTCAGAACTTGCCTGGCAGGTTTATCAGGATCTAGGTAATATGCCGCCTAGTAAGCCAGCCGGCGATAATTGGAATGAAAAAATGACTACAACTTTTGAAATCACTGGTACTAATCTCAACATGACTGGTATGCAGATTGAAGCAAGTGCCATGGCCGAACATCATCTTGGTGTTTCAGATGGAACGAAACAGAGTTTTGGATCTGGGGTCGGAGTTCAATACATGGCTTTGGGTCCAGAGCAAGTCGCGAGTCCAGGCGATCCTCGGAAATGGCAAACGGCAATGCACTTTCCTGATTCACCCAGTGAAGAGGCATTCTTCAATAAGGCGCTGAATTCGGATTTTGATGGAACCGAAGTCAATCATAATCGAAAAGAAGGTAGAGAAACTGTCAATACTGAAGATTATGCCCAGCGAGCTCTTGATAAAAATCAACTCAATGAACATTTAATGCTAGCTTCGGCCGGAGGGGATGATCGTAAACTATTCCAACTTTGGATGAAATCAGATTACGCCATGGATGGTTCTTTGGTCGATTTGGCCTTGGGACCGGGCAGTACCACCATTGCTTGTGCTGTTGCAGAGGGACAGGTGAAAACTTTTTGCGATGAATTTGTGCCTGGCTTAGTTACCGAATTAGAAGCCTTTTTCTCTTCCATCGGTATATCTCTTCCAAGCCCTCCCTATGAGGATGCCGCCCATGATCCAGACGACTTAAACAATATATTAGGTAATCTCACTAATCCCACGGTACAAAACATAGGTGGCAAATCTTATAATGTACAGGCCGAGTTACCTCAAGTAATTAATGCTCTGCAATCAACCCTAAATGCACAACTTGATGCTTACATCAATGCCGCAGCCCCGAATCCATTCTTTAATAAATTTCTATTTCAAACCGAAGAAGGTCAAAAGATTCAGGCTATGCGTAGTAAATTGCAGAATGGGTTAGAGGCCGATGATCAACTCTACAGTGACTTATACTTTAATGGATCTGAGGACGCAGACTTCAGAGGACAAATTACATCTATTGCGTCCTCATTGCCAACAAGTACTAGTGAGCAAGGTATGTTTCTCACCACTAATCTTATTCCTCTGATGACAAAGTATAATACCCTCGAAAACGACCCAATGTTAAGTGGCTCATTTCGATACTATACCGCTAAAGAAAACGATGGTAAGCAACTTTTGAGTCGACTATACATCATTGCGGGTAAAGAGACCGCAGACCAAGCTAGTGCTTTTGATGATGTGGAGTGGGGAAATTACAGAACACCAAGTCTTGATGGAACCTGCGCGTCTTTAAAGGACCCTAACACTGCCATAGAAGCCGATCTTTTGTCCTGTCTTAGCGCATTGAGTGACCCAAATATTGTACTTGCGCCGGAGGTTGGTTATAACCAAGAGCAAGATGTAAGTTCTGATAGATATAGTAGTGGCAATTAATTTAGTAATTAATCAATACTGTCTAGAAACTTCCGAATAACTCATTTTTCCACCTGTTAAATTGTATTCTTGTATTTCTTGCTTTACACGCCTCAGTAACCGTATCCCCTCTCCGGAATCGAGATACTTCTTCCAGGCTCCTCTAACACTAGCATTTGTAGAATTTTGATAAGCACTCCATTCACGCCTAAAATCGCGTAACAATTGAATTTTAGCAGCACGATCACTTGCGGAAATGAGACCAGAATCTATTTTAGATAGACGACCATTGAACATTTTGGCATTGCGTTTATCTTCTTTCTCATAGTAAGCATGCTTTGCTTCCATCTCATCAAGAAACTTTTTACCCTTGGGAGTTTCAAAGTACGCTGCAATAGCGTGTTTACTAGGGTCTACGTGATGACTCCACATCTCAGTTAATTTGTCGCTTACTTGATCATACAACCAACGCTTTTGAGCATAAGTCTTCATCTGTTTCATCTTCTTAAAATAATCATCCGAAAGTTTATCAAATGGTCCCAGGTCCCCTGGGGTTGCAAGATCAAGTTCACTCAATTCTAGTGGCACAAAGCGTTTATCTGGCGGCTTCGCTCCTTCACTCTTTGTAGATTCTGGTAAATCAGCAGTCTGTACCTCTGAGGTTACATCTTCCATTACCGCCACTTCATTATACTTACCTCTTTTAGGCAATCGCGATAAAAGAGACTCTAAACTAATCTGAGCTCTCGGCTCAACCAAAGACTCTCCGTAATTA
>CAZRWM010000068.1:0-12654 GCA_964603885.1 uncultured bacterium | reverse complement strand
GCCTTCTCAAACTCTGCTTTCGCTAGATGAAATTGACCTAACAACTTGTGTAACTCATCATCATTTTTGTGAGTCTTTAATGAACGACGAATTAAAATAGCGGCTTTATCGTCCTGTTTAGTATCTAGATACAAGGATGATAGTTTTCTCGCGGTCAACAGATGACTGGGTGACTCTTTCAGTTCTCTTTCAAAGTTTTCAATGGCACCTGAAATATTTTTCAAATCAAGTTCAATTAGACCTAACTGATAATAAATCTCTCGAACATATTTATTTAACAACTTAGCCTTTAGAAGTGATTCTCGGGACTTATCAAATTGTCTTTGCTTTCTGTAAAGAATACCAAAATACTTATAAACTTCACCTTTATTAGACTGAAGCTTCAGAGCTATATTTAAGTATTGAAATGCTCGTTTATATTCTTCAGAATTTAAAGTCAGAACACCAAGCCTAAATACTGCTTCATAAGAATCATTGTCGAGTTCATAAGCCTTTTGATACGCTGTGATGCAATCTTGTACTTGCCCGGTATTGTCGTAAAGATGAGCTAATGCAAGATAGTAATTTGACAGTCCTTTAATTGATATTGCGTTCAAATAATATTTTGATGCTGTGTTATTTTTACCCTGTCTGAAATACAACTGTCCTAACTCAAAGAGGACCTCATGATCTTTAGGCTGTAGCTTTGCTGCGCGTGAGAATTGACTTATCGCGTCTCCTGATCTACCTTCAGCTTTATATATAAAACCAAGCTCTTTATTTGCTGAGAACAGATTCGGTTGAGCTCTCAAAATATTTTCGAATAGTAACCTAGCCTCTCTGAATTTTTTTTGTTTCACATGGAGTCGAGCAAGATTTAGTAAAATAGTGTTATTTCCTGGACTTATTCTCACAGCTTGTTCATACTTTTCAGCTGCTAATTCCAGTTTATTCATACGCGCGTAAATCACCCCTAAATTTGTTAAGGCATCCACATCGTCCGCATTCAGTGAGAGTACCTCTTTAAACCTAGATATTGCTTCCGTGTAACGCTCTTGCTTGGTATAGATTACTCCTAATGAATAATGAGCATCATGATGATTTGGCTTAATTCTAAGAACTTTGAATAGAAGCTTTTCTGCTCGTGCAAGTTTATTCTTCTCAATAAGCTTAACTGATTTTAAGTACAATACATCAGGGTTACTGAAGCATCCTAAAAATAATAATAGAAAGGACAATGAAACACAGGTAAAAAACCGACTAGCTAAGTTAGATAAAAAAATTTTAGCCACTACCTACTCCTGCGCTTCTAAACGAAGGTTATCTTTGATTGTTAAAATAGCCTGCTTTTGCTCGGATGTTAAATCTGTATACTCTAACAAGCTAATTTGATCAGAAATCTTAGATAGCCGCTGAGAATATGATTGACTCAAGAGGTTTAAAGCTTCTGCAAGTTCGCTAAATTCATCACGATTTCTAAGCACAGTACGTAAATTGAGATCGCCCTTAGCCATCTTTATTATGTTTTGTTCTAATCGATATACGGGACCAGCAATTTGATGAGTTAGTCGCAGTGCAAAAATGGCTAGAACAAGTATGGTAACGAGCTCAGCGATTAATACTTTAGGAAAAATATATTCAAAAAGTTTTTGCTGTAGAAGAGGTACTTGACCTGGGTTCAATTGACTCACTGTTGGATCCAGTAATTCACTTTGCAATGTACTTGTAATGAATCCGTAACATAGTACTCCAACAATGTTAACCGCGATGATCACCACCAAAATAATTATGATCATCATTTTTCTCTGAAAGCCTGGTTTTACGTACAACAGTCTACGACTATCTCCATCAGAAAATTCTTCATTAACCATTTGATTTCTCCGTCCTAGAATATTACTTAATTTATTATTCCCAATAAATTCTACTTAAATAACTATCTTTAGAAATTAGCCCTTGAGCTTGCTTCTCTTTCGCATAATCTTCAAATGTAATAGAAACACCTTTCACACTTCTAGAAAATTCTGCCTGTAACTGATTCATTCTCTCTCCACGAATATTATTTTGTACCGAAGAAGTGATCGTCATCACTTCAAACAATGGAACCATTGTACTACGATCAATACTTGGCACCAGGACCTGAGAGATAACTCCAATCAAATAAGACGACAACTTTAAACGAGCATTCTTAAATTGGTTTGCCGGAAAACAGTTTAATACTCTCATCATTGTATTTAGACTACCTATTGTAGAAACACCTGCTATTACAAGATGTCCCGTCTCAGCTATATTAATAGCTGTTTCTGCACTTTCCACACTATTTATTTCGCCTAGAATAATAATGTCGGGATCTTCCCTGAGAGCATATTTTAAGGCGGTTGTATAGGAACTCGTATCACTGCCTATCTGACGCAAATTGACAATACTTTTTTTGCTTTTCAACCTATGTTCAATGATTTCATCAATGAAAAGAATATGTTCTCTTCGATACTTATTAAGATAAGCTGCGAAACTTGCTAATGTAGATGTTTTTCCACTACTCGATGGCCCTGAAATTAGGATCAAGCCTTGCTTTTTATTTAAAAACTGCAATGCTAATTGAGGAATATTCAAGTTTTCCCAGGTACGGATGTTGCCGGGGAGTAAACGACAAATCAAGTACATCTGTCCTCTGTCAAAAGAAAACTTGTATCTACACTTTACTCGCTCGCTTACTTCGAACATACCTTCTGTTGTTTTATATTTGACTAGTCTTTTACGATTTTCTTCCGTTACAAGTTCTTCAACAATTTTATGTAATTGGGTAGTATCGAAAGAAAATCTTGAATTTTCTCTCAGATCTCCTGCAATACGAACTCTTATTGGACTACCTGCTCGCATGTGTAAATCCGTAACGGAGGCTTCAAAGGCTTCCACTAAAAGCTGCTTAAAGTAATCGATTACAGGTTGTGCCACTACTTACTCGATGCCCCACTATGCATATCAGCTGTATCTTTTGATATTTTATTATGATTCAAGAGTTCGCTAATACTCATATTAAATGTCTTCATACCCTCCGACTTCCCTTGTTCTAGAGCAGATTCAATTTGGTGGTCTTTAGCGTCCTTAATGAGGTTTCTTATTCCCTGATTAGCTATCATTATTTCATACATCGCCACTCTACCGCCTCCCACTGCTGGTACTAACCTCATAGAAACAATTGCATTAATATTCTGAGAAAATCTTGCTCGAACCATCTGTCTCATTTGGTCCTTAAAAAAAGATACGACCCGCTTAACTGTATTAGCAGCATCTAGTGTATGTAAAGTTGCCAGAACTAAAATTCCCGACTCTGCAAGATTAAGCGCACTTTGCATACTGTCTGCATCGCGTATTTCTCCTACAAGTACGACATCTACGTTCTCCTTGAAGGCTGCTTTCAAACCTGCATCAAAGGTTGGTATATCTTGACCCACCTCCTTATGAGTAACCATGCACTTATTATCTTCATGCGTGAATTCTATAGGATCCTCAAGTGTCAAAATATGTCCGTAACGCGTATTATTTATCTCATCAATCATGGTAGCCATTGTGGTTGATTTCCCACTTCCTGTTGGTCCAGTTACTAGAATTAAGCCACTTTTCGCTTGCACTAATTTTCGTAAAATCACGGGGGCACCAACTTCTTCAAAACTACTTATCTTGGAAGGTATTAATCTGAAAACACCTCCAAATTTACCGTCCTGAAGAAAAATATTACCTCGAAAACGACCAATCTCTGCTAATTGGTAAGCAAAATCAACTTCGCGACCATTATTGAGTAATCTCTTTTGATCTGTATTAAGAATTTCTCCAAGTAAAAAAATAATTTGCTTATTATTGAGCTCTTTACCTATAGGTTTTAGCTCGCCATCAATACGATATGTGAGCGGGAAATCAACATGTAAATGTAGGTCCGAAGCACCTAATTCCAACATTTTTTGTAAGCACTGATCAATTTTGGGCATGAAACATATCTGATATTTTTTCCATCAGCTTAATTAAATTAATGGGGTCCAATTATAACCTACACACCAAATGGATTGAAGTTTATTAGACCTTACTAAAAAGTAATTTAGGTAGGCTTAAGTATATGATAGGAAAGGCAGACAAGAAGGATAGCGCCACATATCTCGGATAATAGGCCAGATTCTTGGTGATGCTCAGCAGTTATACCCGTAATGGGTAGCTCGTAACTTGTTACTACCCAATCAAAAAACAAACCAAATCCAAGCGAGCAAATTAGAATTACGATTATATAAAGTAGAACACTACGCTTTCCAAAAATTTTAGCTAATACACTTAAAGAGGCTATATTTGTAGCAGGGCCCGCCATTAAAAAAACCAAGGCCGTGCCGGCACTCATACCTTTCATCATAAAGGCTGCAGCTACCGGCGTAGAGGCTGCCGCACAAATATAAAGTGGGGTTGCGAAAATTATCATTCCTAGCATCCCCGCTAGGGAACCTGAAAAATAGTTTTCCAAAAAAGAGATTGTTACAAAATGAGTAATTAAACCTCCGAGCAAAAATCCGATAAGCAAATTCCTGCTGATATCACGCATTAAATCTACGTAGGCATACTTCATACCATCTCTAAGACGCTTAAAAAAACTGACTGAAACCGATTTCGAAGAATTAATTCCTGCTGAATCAGTATTTTGACTTGGACAACAACTCTTTGATTCCTCTAAATCTTGATTTACACCTAAAAAGTTTTCTACTAACCCAGCCACGAAAGCTGTAAAAACTGCTGCCACAGGACGAATAACTGCGAGAGGCCATCCCATCATGGCGTAAGTCATTGCAACAGAATCGGCTCCTGTCTCCGGTGTAGACACCAAAAAGCTTATAGAGGCGCCTCTCGAGGCTCCCTGTTTGTGAATACTTTGTACCACAGGCACAACCCCACATGAACATAGAGGTAGGGGAGCACCAATCAACGCTGCTTTGGCAACAGATGAAACATCCTGACGCCCAAGAACCTTAACTACAATATCATCCGGCAGTAAGGCTTTCATAACGCCTGCTATTGCGAATCCTCCGAGTAAATAAGGTGCTGCTGCTACGACCAATTCCCAGCTCGACAGAAGTATATTCAATAGTGTTGAAACCATAGTGTAAATATACTACATCTTCAGAAGCTGTGTAGATTTAACTTTTACCTACTAATTGACATACGAGACCAAGCTGGTAAATAAAGATTATTTACACTAAATTATTCACATGCCCAGGGAATCCAAAAAAGCTCTGAAAAATCGAGCCCTAGCAATCTACTCTAATCTACTTGCAGAGTTTCCAGACGCCACATGTGAGCTAATTCACTCAAATGCATTAGAATTGTTGATAGCTACCATTCTTTCAGCGCAATGTACAGATGCAATGGTTAATCGCGTAACTCCTCAACTGTTTAAGAAGTATCCCAACGCTGAAGCTTATGCTTCTGTAAAACATGAAGAACTGGAGCAAGATATAAAGCGCATTGGCCTGTATCGCTCTAAAGCTAAAAATATCATTAAATGCTGCAGAACTTTAGTTGAAAAGCATGATAGTCAAGTACCAGCAAAAATGGAGGACCTTATTGAATTAGGTGGCGTCGGTCGTAAAACTGCTAATGTGGTATTGGGTAATATATTTAATATCAATGAAGGGGTAGTGGTTGATACGCATGTGAGACGTATCAGCCAATTGCTGGGTATTGCAAAAAATAAGACTCCTGAGAAAATTGAACCCGAATTAATGAAACTGTTCCCTCAAGACGACTGGACAATGCTTTCACATCTTCTGATATTACACGGTAGAAAAACCTGTGTAGCTCGACGACCCCGGTGCAACAGTTGTACAATTATCACCTACTGTAACTTTGGAAAAAAAATAAATCAGAATACCGCTAGACAGTTTTAACTTACTCCTTATACTGTCGATTTTACCGTGACGTAATCGAAAATTTGGTCAATAAGCTAATGTTACATATAGTCGAAAAAGTGGTTTAGAAAGGATAAACGATGAGGATCTTAACTTTTTTAATAGTTTTCGCAGCGGCTTTTCAGTCGACAGCTGCAAAGCAAGAGCCCCCCGTGATTATGGGATATCAGTGGGCACATGATAAATTTCAAGAATTAATGCAAGAGCATGGAGCTCCTCAACCCATAGCCAGAAAGCAACTCCAAATAGCCCCACAATCTGGTGATATTAAGTCGTTTTGGACTATGAATGTCGCAAACAACCAACCAACGCAAATCCAGGCCACATTGGAGCATATTGGCAAACATTGTTATATCTATCTGGAGTTAGAACAAGAAGACCGTGTTTCCAAAGAGACGATCCAAAAATTAGCTGATCAATTTGACAATCAAATATACGAAACTAACCATAAATTTTTTGGCTCTGAAGCAAGTCCTGGTATCGATTTCGACAAACGCATTACCTTACTATTGTTAGACATTCAAGATGGATGGGAGCCTGGTCGCGGTTATGTCGCGGGCTACTTTTCACCGTTAGACACCTACAGCACAGAATTATGGGATTACAGCAACGAACGTGAAATGTTTTACCTTGATGTTTTCCCAGGAGATCCTAAGCGTCCAGATTACCTCGGAATTCTTGCGCATGAATTCCAACACATGATCCATCACAATTACGACAAGCGTGAAAAACTTTGGCTAAACGAAGCAATGAGCCAAATCGCATTTTATGTAAATAATTACGGACATGCTCCTCAAATTTTAGCTTTCATTCAACAGCCAGATACCCAACTGGATGAATTCAATAATGGTCTAGATGATTATGGTAATGTTTACTTGTTCATGTATTACTTACTCTCCAAAAAACTTGGGGATATGGATACAGTGGCTAAAGTTTTCAGGGAAATCGTTCAAAGCCAAAAGCAGTCGATAGAGTCGATCGATGAGGTTTTAGCCGCCAATGGTTTTGACTTTACAATCAATGAGATCATACCCGATTTTCTCGTAGCCAATTACGTAAATGATTGGAATATTGCTGAGGGCCAGTTTGGTTATGACAAAACCCTGCCGATGCAGGTTCAACCAACATCGGTATATGCTTTTGATGCATTACCTGAATCTATGGAGGGTAAGGTAAATCAAAGAGGCGCTGACTTTATTAGAATGACTCCTCGAATTGCGAGCGAGCCTATCAACCCTACTTTAGTAGATAAAATAAAGATTTTCGCCGAATTTCCCGGAATGGTAAGTTGGAACATCAACGATGGTCAACTTCCGCCTCAAGCATATATTCCCAACCAAGCCGTTATCGAAGGTCAATATGTAAAGATGCCAACTACCACTGATGAAAACGGAAGACATTTCGTAGAGGTTGGTCCATTCAGAGGTGCTGGCGTTCGCGTAACAAAGGTAAACTATACGTTAAAGTCTGAAATTGCAGAGTTGAAAGGTATGATTCCTGTTTATTCCTTTCAAACACTTGCCAAGTCAACGGTTAGCAGTGTCACTGTCAACTTCAATGGACAAAACAAAGGCTGGGTTGGAAAAGATAAGCGTTTCCTACTTAAAAAGTTCTTACGTTTCTCTGATGGTAAAAAAGTAGTTAGCGATGTAGCACTGGATAGCAAAAATGACGCTAGCTGGACTGAAGATTTAGCCGGTGTAGAGGAGTTTACGTTAATACCCACATCCACTTTGGGTGGGGAGCTTAAATACACTGTTGAATTCAAAACGTCCAAATCTGCAAGCTTAAGTTTACTTGATGAATGGGCAAGCAACGAAAAATTATTTATGAAGAAATTAATGCAATACCCGGGATTGCTAGACACATTGCAGAAAGAGTTCTTGAACCTGGAGGAAGATACCCGAATGGAGATCGCTCCCGAGTTTCGACAATTCTTACGAAATTATCAATTCAGACTCTTTAACTCAGTGAGTAATCCTGAGTTGATGGAGGAGTTTTCGGTCGGGCTTGGAGCTGAAACTATACAGGCTGACGACAAGGACGACGCCCACGATAATATCGATTATCTAGTGAGTAAGGCCCGCGAACAAACTCATAACCTTTCTCACCTTCAAATCGATCCCAAAATAATTGAAGGCCAGATTCTTAAAATCTGGAAACTATTAGAAATTGCCCGAGGTTTTCCTCATCTACCACTGCCTGATGGATTAGCATTTAAAGACTATGACGTCTCTCAGCTTGAAAACATCTTGGATGATTGGCAACAGCGAGGCGATGATAAATTCAAAGAGCCATTGCGCCGAATGGCACTAGCACAAACGGTGATCTTAAGCACTTACAATGAAGGACTTGTTATGGCAGAGGATACCGCCGTTTGTATCCTTGATTTAGTGAGATTCTTCTTTTCGGCTAGAGAAACCGCCTCTTCGTTACTAAAGCCTATTATTTCCAAAGGTGGCATCATTGGCCGATTGGGCGAAAAAGTTCTCAAGAAAATTCAAGCTAAAATCATTCAAATACTCAACAAAGTTGTATCACTTATAAGCGTAAAACTTCGTCCTCCATACAATACGATAGTACCTATTGCCACCTCGGTGATCACAGGAATTTACGCAAATGTCAAAGATATTAATGTGGAATATGATCATGAGGATGCCCTTAAACTCTTCGCAGTCAAAACTGCGGGAAAGTACGCCATGATGAGTTTTCCTCGGGTCGGTCTAGTTGATGTGGGACAAAAGAATGTCACTTATCTTGCCGATCGTGCTAAGGAGATGGAAACTAGCTATGATATAGACGTGGCACAGGATGCTGTTCGAGAAGTCCTCGCTCCAATCCTAACGGAAATAAACACGGTGCATGCTCAGACTCTCAAAAAACGCCAATATGTTCAAATTGCAAAGTGGGTTACTCAATTAGCAGGTTTAACGTCAGTAATTGACCCAACAAACATTTCTAAGGTTGTAGCAATTCTTAGCACAGCTACTGGAACCGGACTACTCGGTCACAGTATCTACAACTCAACAAGAACTCTGTATGGTATCCCTGGTAAAGTACCTGCAGGCATCAATGCCGCTTTCACTCCGTACGAGGAGTCTGCTATCTCCCGTGAGACGATGAGTGGTATTAATCAAGTTCATAATATTGTGATTCTTCAGGAGCGTACTGAGAGAGCCCACCAAAGCTTTGTAGATCAGTTGGCTACATTCGAAGGGGCAATTAGTCTAAATAATCAAGATCACTTGCAAGTACTCGAAAAGTATATGCGTAGTGAAGAGAGTTATGAGGCGATCTTGACAGATCAAGAAATGGCAATTTTGGCTACGCAAGAAGACTCTGATGAAACTATTTTAGAAATGGGAGAAAATAGTTTGTTACGTAGTGAGCTGGAGGTTCAATTACTCCTCAATAACCAAGCAGAAGTTCGAAAGCTTGCCACCGAAATTAAAGGACGAGAAAAGAAATTAATGCGAAAATTACGTAATTTGCCAAGTCGTGTTCGCGGCAAATCTATCGTTGGTGTTCGCGAGGTGTCTAGAACCGTATCGGGTAGCAATTTTAGCCTAAAAATTAACATCCGCAGCATGGGACGAATTGGCCAGGCAAATTTGAAAGTTTATGCAGAAGGTGTTCAGTTGGAAGAAGACAGTTTTCAGGTGGATAGTAAAACTAGGTTTTTAACTATCAAAGGTAAAAAACTTACAGATAGAATGACTACCCTGCACTTAGTATTGGAAACTCAAACCGGTATAGCAGGTTATCCAACTATTCTAAATTTATAATCACAAATAAGTGAACTTCAGATACAGCCTCTACTCTATTATTGAGTGGGGGCTTATTTTTATAAATTTAGATACCTCTGAATGAGAAATTTGGTAAATTAAATCCTCTATGCTGAAGCATCTACTTAAATTTCTCCCCTCGTTAGCTTTATTAGTTGGCCTAATCATTCAGTGTGACTTTGCTCTAAAGGATCCTGACTCAATTGAATTGTGGCTTACACTCCAACAGGGAGGCATTGCATACCCTCCTGGATATTCTATTTATTTAACTTTGAATGGAGCCTTGCTTAGTTTGATTCCCTTTGGCTCACAAACTCAACTGATACTCCTATTAATTATTCAGATTATACTCCTAACAATTGCCCTTCAGTTGCTCAAAGAAAAATTTAGATGGTCACCTCTTGCCTGCTGGTTCATTGTTGCTTCCCTACTTTTATTTAGGCCATTTGTTTATGCTGCAACCCATTTAGAGGTTTATGCTCTGCAAGTTTTTTTAGGCTGCTCCGCTATATTTTTATGTGATAGATCCAACAAATCAGGTCTTTTTTATTTTGTAATGGGACTTCTAGTGGTTCATCATAGTTCCAGCTTATTTCTATGTTTAATCTTAGTGATATACAAAACTCGTAATGAGGGATTAAAGCATTTACACTCAATACCCTATTGCTTGTTACCAGTGATTTACAACGGTGCTTATCTATATTGGTTTGGAACACAAACTAATTTAAGAAATCAATGGTATGCGCTAGATAGCTTTTCCAACTTAATGGAGTTTATAAGCGCAAAAAACTATGCTGAATTTTACATTACCTTTCCCAGTTATGAGCAACTAATACTCTTATTAGAGTCATTTACTATCTCAATTTCACCCGTGTTTGGGCTAATTGTAGCAATCATATTTTTGTTGGGAATTGGTAAACAAAAATGCTACTTTTTGCTTGTTGTCTGCGCTTCTCAAAGTGTACTACTACCCTTCTACTCCGTTAATGATTTGTGGACCTATTTAGCATTACCAGGTTTTCTAATTTTAGGATGGATAACCCAAGTTTTCGATAAGCTGTCAGCTAATCTTCAGAAAACTCTTTTGCTTGCAGTCTGGATTTTAATATTTACGGTCTCACCACATAGATATCTGCAATACAGTCAATTTGAGAAAAGTCGTATTGACCAAGCTATTCAACTTAGTAGACAAGCAGTTCCAAGCTTGTTTATAGCTAAAGATAATATTTTATCAGTACAACTTCATCAATCTCAGTTAGCCGCAGTTGCTTTACACAGGCTTATGCACCCTCGTCAGATGGAATGGCTAAAGAGACAAGTCCCAAGCATTAGATGGCCTAACTGGAACCCTCAGTTATACGATTTCAAAAATGACGAGGATCGATTTTTAAGGATATTTGAGGAGATAAAAAAATTAAATCCAGAACTTCGAATTTACTTAGATAGTGAAGAATCTCAGCTTAACTTACCTTCATTGAGAGGATTGAACAATGGTGTCTGGAATCAATTTACGAATGGTCCCAAGTCTAGCCCAATAATGTGGCTATTATCCTCTAATCCAGCGCTTGATTACGAAGAAACACAAATCTTCAAATCCGGCAATTCAATTGCCCTGTTATGGCAAACGACAGCTCCTGATACGTGCTTTGATATCTCGATCCCTTCATACTCAAAGGAAGCTTTATCTACTGCATGCACAAAAGGCAAACAAGGCTCAACTGTCATCAATGTCCCCAGTCTTGAACCTGGCAATTATAAGATTCAACTCACAAATAAAATGGGAGTGGCTTCTGATTTATTTGTTCAAATTATCCCTTAAAGAATCTCAATATTAGCACGGGGAATATCATATTCCGTGCCATCTTCTAGTCTGATGGTGGTGACCCGCACTCGAGCTCCAGTAGGAATTAAAGTTTGTTCATGGGGGAGTGCAATAATTTCAGCTATAGCTCCAAAATTAGGGTTACGAATAATACGAACTTTGCTGCCAACAGCCATTACTTTACCCTCAGAAGGGGTGAAAGGATTACTCTTAGAGGATTTTTCATCTATCGGTATTATCACCTCAGGGCGTATTACACCCGCTCGAATTTGAGTAGCCCCATTGATCGAAGCCTTGCGTCCTTCGTGCGAACAAAGCAAATTAAATGTACGTTCACCCATCGAAATATTTCCGAAGCCTTCGGTAACAACAAGTGTAGGACCACTCTCGTTGCCGGTGATTGCCACACCTAAATCATAACCTAAAATAACTTTTAGATCCTGATCATTAATACCGCCACCGATAATACCTAAAACCCCCACATCTTGAGCCTTATTAATTGCTTCATGAGTCATGAGATTGCCCGCAATCAGAATTTTTCCTTTATAATCAGGTGAAATATGTTCAGGGGTTAAAATCGTATCTCTATCGGATACAGCTTTGACTAGTTCACCTACCTTTTCTCCTCCTATACCGAAAATTCCTTGCACCAAAGCCGCGTTTGTTTCAACGGCCACAGCTTCTCCATCTTCGACTTCTACAACTTTACCGGAAATATAGCCATTTACCTGAACAGGTATAGGTGCCTCTCGCAAAATTATTTGACCTGATATGTTCGAAATAGAATCTATTGTGCCCCTAATTGGCGAAACTAAAGGAGTTTTAAATAAACCAAAAAAACTGTACGCTATGCCTATCTGCTCGTCCTGAGAGATGGTATCCCCGGCCTGTTTAAGCATACAATCCTTTAATTCGTTGGGAGGAACACCTAATTTAACCGCTGCACTTATTGGGACCGGTTTACCTGGTAATTCTGTGGACGCTACAATAGTCTCTTGTTCTACTATGTCGCCAACCTTCACATTAGTAGAACCCTTTAATGGTAAACGACGTTCACGCCGCACAACAGTGTTGTCTAAAACATCTAAACTAGGTACATATGCTTGAGCCATAAGCCTCTCCTAATTCG
>CAZRWM010000067.1:0-12838 GCA_964603885.1 uncultured bacterium | reverse complement strand
GATGATTGATGGCTAAGAAATTTTACTAACTTTGTCTCCGGGGTGTCGACGAAGATGCCCCTGCGACTCTAGTTTCACTATTTTTTTCAAGACCCAGTTCAGCGGTTTTTGTGATTTGTAGAGAATATCATCTAGGCTAGTAGGCACCGATTTGACATACTCTAAAAAACGCTGTTCTTCCTCAGGTAGCTGAGAATCCTGTTTTGAGACTATGGGTAATTTAAGATCTTCTAAAACGTCTTCCCAGCAACTTACAAGATTCGCTCCAGTACGTATTAGACTGTTGGGGCCCGCGCTTAGTTCACTATGCATCGGACCCGGTACAGCAAAAACCTCGCGACCCTGCTCTAACGCATATCTCGCAGAAACCATAGAACCACTACGAATTCTAGCCTCGACAACAATGGTGGCCACACTCATACCAGTGATAATTCTATTTCGCATGGGGAAGTTACGTTTAGTTGCATTCGATGCTACTGGAAATTCGGTAATAATTAGACCGTTCTGCAAGACTTTTTCATAAAGGTCCAGTAACTTAGGTTTCAGATACTCTCCAATACCACTAGCTACCACACCTACAGCAAAGCCTTGAGGCCGACTATTAACTACGCCTGAATGTCCTGCACGATCAATTCCCCTTGCAAAACCTGAGACGACCGAGATGCCATGTCGCGCAAAGAATGCACCCGCTTCTTCTGCTAAACATTTACCCGCTAATGAACAATCCCGCGAGCCTACAATAGCTACATGCATCGCATCACTTGGTGCGAGTTTCCCTAAAAAATATAGCAGTCGCGGAGGATTATATATATCTCTAAGTAATGGGGGATAATCACTATCCTCAAACGGTAACAAACCAACCTTGTTCTCGATAATAAACTCTAGTTCTTGCTCAATACGAAGATTTTTTCGCTGGGTAAAAACTCGATCCACTGAGCCTTTAGAGTAGTACTCCTCCCACTTGAGCCGTGGAAACTGGATTATCTCTTCCACATCGTATCCAGACTCAAAAAAGGGCACAAGATTTATACCTGCTTTGTGTTCAATAAGATTGAGAGTGAGGTAAGCGTGGATTCGCTCTAATTGCATAATTAGTTTTTCTGGCGTAAAGCTTTTAGGATTTTGTTTTTCCAGAATTTAACATTTGCATCATCATGATGCTGCTCTTGTTTCAAATACGGAACTGCTAATGCACCAAATTCAAGCAGTAATTCAGCAGAGGCCTTACGAATAGGAATTTCATCCTTGCCTAATACGTTGACTAGTTGAGGAATAGCCTTTAGACCCATACGCAAAATCTCTTGTGAAAAGCGTGTACGATCACTCTCGGAATTACTTTGTTCAATCATCTTTAGTATTAAATAAATAACATCCTCTTCAGCTATAGTGCCGACAACGCTGAGAATCTTAAGACGTAACTCACTGTTTAGTTCCTTTTCGAGCATTCGATGAAAGTAAGGCACAATATCTGAGTCACCCAAGTGCAGAAATGCATCGGCAGCTAAAATTGCAAATTCAACATTATCGCCTGCTAATTTTTCTTTAAGCTTGTTTTTCATACTGGATAGGGCTAGGCGACCGATTAAACGAAGACAATTTTTGACTAGTAAATTGTCAGTAGTTTCAATTCCGTGGTCTAGAAACTCTGTGGCATACTCACGATATTTAATAACAAGTTGTTCTAATCGAACATGTTCGTTAACATCTAGTTGGCTCAGCAAGCCCCATATAGACTTAATGTGTTCATCTGGGGTAATCTGGCTGAGTGCATAACTTGCATCTAATACTAGAATGCTATCTTGAGACTTCAAAGATTCTCTAAGGGGCATAACAAAATATTCATCTGAAACAATACCCATAGCGCGGGCAGCCAAATGAGCTGGATAATCCTTACGATACAATAAGGTAGTCAGGAATGGGTAAACACTTCGGGGATATCGTCTGAGAATGTAACTTAACCAGAACTGTAATTCTTCATCCTCCGTAGCAAGCGACTTTATTAGATTCTCTAACCCCAAGCTTCCTAGGCTAATTAAAGTTTCTGATGACTCCTTGCGCACTAGCCACTCTTGATGCTGTAAACAATTTAATAAAGGCAGTACGGCTTCCGGTAAATTACTATCTCGCAGAGCTTTAGCAGCCTCTGTGACAATATCCTTGGAGTCACGCCTCAAACAATCTATGAGTAGCTTTTGTCCATCGTCAACTCGCTTGAGGACCTGAATCAGCCAGTGCATATCCTCATATTTGCTGCTCGCTATCAAAGGCTTTAATGCTGGAATAATTGATTCGCCAATCTGCACCAATGCATCTGCACAAAGTTTTTTACATGTCCAAATCTCATCAGATAATCCTTGGATAAGTAAGTCTAGACAATTTTCATGGCGTAAATCGGCTGCTAATTGATAGGCAAAAAAACGAATTTTGCGATTCTCAGATCTAATTAATTGACGAATTAATGGAACTAAGTCTTGCTCTAACTCAACCAAATGATCGCGACAATTCCAAAGAAAGGATTCCTCCTTGGAGTGAAAAAATTCGACAAGAGCATCCACGCCATCATCTCCGAGACGCAGTAGCGTTCTGGCATACCAATAAATTCTGGTAGAACGTTCTTTATTTAATTCCTCCATAATCACGGGAATTGCTTTTAATCCAACTTGGGTCAATGCATCGCAAGCTCTCTTACTATGAATCCACGAGTTTTCCTTGAAACACTTAACCAGCATACTTAATACTTTAGTATCACCAGCTTCTCCCAATGCGGAAGCTACCACGAACTTCATTTCAGGACTGGCCTCTTGTAGCATCTTAAAAAGTGGCTTTTTATATCGATAATTCATTCCGCCCAAGAGCCGCACTGCCCAATAAACTAAATCTTCATTCTCAGAATTTAGAGCCTCTTGGCAATCATCGGAAATACTTTCGCCATAGCCTTTAAGAGCCTGAAATGCCGCCTGACGAATCCCCCATCCGCCCCCTCTTAATAAGTTCATAAGTGGTCGGACACTCGATTTGCTCTTATGTTTTGCCAAACTCATGAGAGCAATTTGCTGCAAAGTAGGATCATCACAATTAAGTACCATTTCAAGAGCATTTAATGAATATGGACCCATATCTACCATCAACTGAACGCACCAATACTTTTGATCAGCATTTCCAGAGCGAAATAATTCCACCAAATCTTCAAGAATATCTACACCGAGCTTTTTAAGTTCAGCAGCAGCAGCCCGTCGAAATTCATAGATAGAATCACCAAGCAAGTCAAATAGTAAATCGAGATTCTCTTTGGCATCCCTACGAGTTAATGATTGGATTAAACTTATCTTATCCTGTTTATCCATTTTTTGAAGAATACCGTGATACCTAAGTGCTTCTTCCATAGCTTCCTCTTCATAATTTGGACGTCTTTAGCGGTCCTAGATTTACTCGAGCCTCACTATGAGTCTCTGAGACTTCAAATCTATCAGCCGAAAGTATACCCGCTGCAATTGCTTCAGCGACTACTTCGGCTTCCCGCCTCGATTTTAATGGTTGCCCCTCCCATGAGTCTACTACAATAGATCTTAAATCTTCACTTATCAGTTCAACAAGGTATTCTGACTTATTAGATGTTTGCAGGATTCGAGTTTTCATTTCCTGAATTCTCTGAACTCGAGAAATGTAAAATTTTTCCCCTGTATCATTGATCCAATTACTCGTTGCCTCATCCACGGAAGTCAATTTTTTACCAAGAAGATATTGCCCAGTACAAATGTTAAGCTTCTGTAAGCCCAACTGAAATTCACCGCATGTCTTATCATCATCTTTTTGTAAATAATTTAAGATTGGCATCACGGATGGTAAATGAGTAGAAACATCTGTGGCCTGAGGCTTTTTTTCTAGCCTCTGGCTTAATAAGTCAGCATTAGACTTTAATTTTTGAATTCCTGCCCATAATTTATTTATTTTTGAAGTTAATTCAGGCGGCGAGCTAACAAGCTCTGTATATTTTTCAGAAGCATTTGCAAACTCTTCAGACCGATTCGATATCAAATCCTCTGCCACCATAGCATACTGTTGTTCAGCCTTAGGGGTAGCTAATTGTATCAGAATTATTACAACAGCCAGGCTGGCTACAAGTCTTATACAAGTTTGACCCCATGTCCGAAGAGCCTTCACGGATAATGGAGATTCGAAACTAGCTCGAAGTAATGCGCATCGTGAGTCTCTGATATCACTAGCGTGCAAATTTAATTCCCAAGCATCCTCCAAACTGTAAACCGGACAAACATGCTCACGGACAAGTTTAGAGTCTAAACTACGACAGAGCTGTTTGTTGATTACGTTGGGTAATAACTCATGCAATAAACTCGTCGTTTTGATACGAATACCCCAAACTATTGGGTTGACTAAAAATTTATTAGGATCAAACTCCCACTGCATATTAAGTTCACTATGAATGTACCCAATGCTAATGAGACATCCACTCTTTTTCAAATTTGTTGGCAGTAAACTAAGACAAACTTGCTCGGGAAAATCAATACACTCGATTGCTACCTTGTATTCATTCATTGCAGCTTGCCATATTTCTACAGTGCTAGAACTTAGAACTTGTAAAAAAAGCAAAGATGCAGTGGCCTGGCATCTCACCAGATCCTCAGAATCTATTAGTATATCTTTAGATTTAAGCAACTCAACATACTGATTTTTAGTCTTCTTAAAATCAACATCGAATAAGTAACCGGGTTGATTGCAGAAGTAGAGAGTAATATTATCAACTCCAATTTGCGATAAATCTTGAGCTATCGACCTCGGGTTCTGAGTAACGCTATAAGTCTTAAATAATTTGAAGGACCTTAAATTATACCCACAAGTAAAAAAATAATAACCATCTGCTTGTAGCCAAAGAATGGCCTTAGAATCGAAAGACATACCCTCAATTTCGACAAAAATAGCGAATGTCTGACAAATTGCTTATAAAAAACGATCTTTTTGTGCGAATCATGTTTGTTAATGTTCCAAATGGTTTGACTTGAACCTGGGTGGTATTATAATGAGAATAGGGAAAAAAATAAAATAACGTAAAGACTTTTACTCAACAAGGAGGTAGAGTAATGTCACTTAAGATTTCGAGTGTGCCGTTTGGTGCTCGGGGGCCCGGTGGCAACAACCAAGTAAGACTCCGTATCGCGGATGTCAAGTCAGCACAGTCTACTAGGGAAAGTAGGAGTGCGTCTTCAGTCTCTCAAGGAGAAACTCCAGCCGTATCGCAAGAAAAGTTGCGTTACGAGGTTTCGGCATTAAATAGAAAATCTATACAATTACAGGAAGCTATTTCTGAAAGACAGTCCACTGTTGGATCTTTGGAAGATTTTCGTAAAGCCTTAGACAGTTTGGAGAAGAATCCCGATAAAGAGTCACTTGACAATGCCAAAGAGATCATTCAACGGAATCCCCAGGTATTTAAGGGACAAGCTAACCAATCTGATAATGAAAGCGTTGAACCAGTTACAGTGAGTCGTCCACCCAAGGTGGGTTCATACTCCGTAGAAATAATGACTGGCGAAACCAATCATCCAGAAGCCGTATCATATACCATCAAGTTGATTGATGAGGAAGGTACGCAGAAAACAGTAACAGCTTCATTTAGCCCAGCCACTGGATTAATTGAAGGTGTGCAGCTGTATTTCGAAACCGATGCAGACTCTGTGCCTGCTACAGCATCTTTAGAGATTAAAGATGAAGCGTCAGAAAGAGTCGAAGTGCCGAAGTTTAATAGGGATTTAAGTAGATTAGAGTCAGCAGTTTCTGATCCTGGGAAATTTGCGGAGCGTCTCGAACAGACAAATCGCAAACTTGAGTCTGTTACCAATGCGGTGAAAGATGATCTAGGTCAAGAAACTCGTAAGTTTTTGACACTGAGCAATACGCAAGAAAACATGCGTGCTTCGGAGTCTGACTTTCAGTCTGTAAACTCAGCCTTTGATGCCTTGGATGATGTAAAAAGTGAGATCAAAAATCTTACTGATGCAGATCAACTGTTTACGAATCAGGATCCAGCACAAACTAAGAGCTTACTAGAGTAGTTAATTGGTGCCATAGAATCCTTTTAATAGGTGAACCTCCAGAGGTGTCGCCGAAATTCCTCTACGTCCAAAAATTGGTGGATTTCAGCTCCAATTTTTTTGGGAACTATCAAATTTTGCTTTACATCATCCACGAAAAGCGCTTTTGTCCATTCAATATGATGCCGACAACTTTCATAAAACTCTAGGTTTGGTTTACGATAACCCACTTCATGAGACAAATGTAGATGGTCAAACTTGCTCAGTAAAAGATCATAATGTTTAGAAATCCATTTCCAGTGATAAGCATTGGTGTTACTCATCAAAATAGTTTTTGCAGTAAAATCTGTAGTTGTGAACCACTCAATTAACTCTCTGTTTGGCTTAAATATATCTTGAAAAAATTTCAATAAGTTTTCGGGACAACCCTTCCAGCCGTATCGTATTTCGATTGCTCGACAAAATTGAGCCCATCTGATCTGCCCCTCTTCAAGTTTCGATTCATATGAAATTAAATCAAGCCAAAACGGATCTTCATAATCTGATGAATAGGACTTCCCAGAGGGTAGACCATCTATTATTGCATCAATAAATGAATCTTTATTCCAATAAATAAATACGTTGCCCAAATCTAATAAAAGATATTCTAAATTTGACCTGGCCACAGTTAGACCTTCAGAAAAGGATTTGTTCTCACCTCTGCGACAAGGTTCGTTTGCGGACCATGCCCAGGAATTATTTGAATGTCCTCTGGTAAATTTAGTATACGGTCTCGTATACTCTCTAATATTTGCTGAAAGTCACCACCCGGTAAATCAGTTCTTCCAATACTACCTTTGAATAATGTGTCACCGGAAAATAAAACTTTTTTCTCCTGTAAAAAGAAACTACAACTTCCCGGAGTGTGGCCGGGTGTATGAATAATCTTCAGCTGATGATTACCAAATTCCAACTCATCCTTATGCTCGATATTTTCATCAACACTGTCTTTCTTAGGTAATTCAACTCCGAATAGACGACCTTGGTCTTCTAGCGCCTCATAAAGAAAGTCATCACCTTTGTGAAGTAATATCTTACCGTGACCTTCCCTTTTCAGTGGACCTGCAGCACCGATATGGTCAAAATGAGCATGAGTATGGAGCAAATATCTAACCCTGAACCCATTATCATTTACAATTTTTAATAATTTATCTTTCTCATCTCCCGGGTCAATAATTATACATTCTCCGGAAGTCTCACAAGCAAGAATAGTACAATTACAAGCTAAACAACCAACGGGAAAACTTTGAATAAACATCTCAAAACTCCTTTTTTGCTGACAGTTCATGCTCACTTAGTTGTTGTCTACCGCGATCGAGAAGGATGATTAAATTTGAATTAATTTCGTTACCACTAAGCTCTTGACTCTCCACATATGGTAAATGATGGCATGCTCTACGGGCCCAATCTTTTTTATCTAGAGCCAATAATAACTCTTCTGCACTAACCTCTTTAGAACCACCTAATGCTTCAATCAATTCTTGCAAATTAATCTCACCACCTGCATGACCCATTACAAGAAGACATTCTAACAACGGTAATTTCAATCCATTATAAATCTTACGAATACCGACCAAAGATAAAATTAGAGCAAGCATAACAGAGGGTAAACCCACAATTGGTATTGGAAACATGAAAGGAGAATTGATTAACACGAGAACACCTGCCACAAACCATATTAATCCACTCTTACGAGAGTATTTTCGTACTATGAGTCTGTCTGAAATTATTTTTTTATAATTCAAAGTTTTAATCCAATTTGAATCGACTAACTTCATTAAGCTGCTTAAAATTCTTCATCTGCAGGAGAGGACCATTAGATTGTCCTGACTTTAAATCAGTCCATAGAGTTCCCTCTCCAGCATGAATGATTTTGACGGGTAGCTTATTTTTAGGTAAAGCATTCACGGCAAAAATATAGGCATTGTAAGCCTTCGCACTACCGAACGCTTGAATGTATGATTCAGCCAGTTTGGCTGCTTTACTACCTCGAAAATTGATCACCTCTGCTTGGGCTAAAGAATGGATATTAGTCAATTGAGTTCGAATTTTCTGAATATCTAATTCAATTTTATTTACCATCAATTTTGTTTGTGCCTCAAATTCACCAATGTTTTTTTCAGAATCCGCTTTAATATCAGCTCGTAAAACCCTGGTGTCTGCTTTAACTTGCTCAATCTCCAAATCGACTAAACTTTTCTGTTCTTCGACTTTAGCCTCAATTTTGGCCGTTTCCTCGATCTCCTTATTCGTTAACATTTCTTCAAGCTTTAATTGTGCCTGCATGATGGGTAATTGAATTTTGACAGGTACAAAGACTCTGCGCGGCAAAGCTGCCACAATACTTAATGGAGCATCTTTAGTATAATCTATTAAAGTCTTCGTAAAAGACTTCTTAAACTCTGCCCTAGAATTACCCTGAATCATTTCTTTAGCCGTGTAATTTGATCCCTCGTTTCGAGAAGCTGAATCGAATTTTGGTTTTATCACTCTTTCGACGAGGTCTGCTACACTTCCAAATGTATCCACAGCAGCAACTGCCTTTCGGGGCGTTAATTCCCACAATACAGTGAGATCGATACCCACAGTGAAACCATCTTTACTTGGAAATGTGATTGCCCCACCGGTAGGATTTCTGCCATCACTCAAGCCAGGTTGTACTTCGCCTTTCAATAATTCATCCGTAATCACTGTAGAGTTTCCAGCAGTCATTGTGTACTCATTCAAGCCAACTCGAACCATTACAACTTTGAATTGCTTCGGGTTTATGTAATGGACTCCTGGATGCAAAGCGCGGTCTTTCATAACGCCACCTTGTTGAGAATTTATGAGCACACCAACCATACCCGGTTCTACGACTACCTGTCGTACTTTCTCTACTTTATAACCATAGGGATTGATTCGATAATTACCAGGACCTAAAACCTTGCGGCGAATTCCGATTTCTCCTTCTTCTGCCAAAAATCTGTCCCCAGCGATCTTTTTACCATGGCGAGCCGTTATAATACCTACATGATCAGCCGGAATATTTACGATAGGCTGTCTTTCATAACGATATAGAATTGGTGTAACCCAATGGAAACCGGTACCCAGAACGTCTTTCTGGATTCCTATTTCACCCGGTTCCGCCAGTACCTTTTCCGCAGGTTTTGGATCTCCGTAATTACCTATGATTACTAAAGATTCATTGGGACCCACAAAAACTAATCCAGCAAAAAAAGTTAGGCCACCAATAACTATACAAACAATTAGTGATAAACAAATAACAGTAGCCTTCATTATTCACTCCTCCGTGCTCCAAATTGGTTAAGTAAATGGGCCAATTCACTATTGTCACTAGTCATTACCTCTTGTAATCGAATCCGACTATTGAATTCAAAACGAGCAAACTCCTTTCCCCCACCCATCGCTTTAATACGATTTTTTAACTGTTCCACTTCGGCCTCGCGAACATTGAACTCTTTCAGAATTTTAGCTCTACCGCGCTCCACTATGGTCTGACGTTCAACTTTGGCTGACTCCAACTCTACCTTTGCTATTGCCAAACGCTTTTTCGCATTTTTTATTAAAATTTCCCTGTCTCCAATTGCTTTTGTCATCAACTTTTTATGCGTAATATTTTCTTGAACTTTAGCCTGTCCTTTTTTTATTTCTTCTTTTCCTTTGGCTACTCGAGCATCGGACTTGACCTTCTCAATTTCTTTGTTGAGCTTCTCGCGAGTCTCTTTTTCTAGGCCACGTGTATTAATAATTTGACGTAAAACGCTAGGAGGAATGATCTTTTTAATCACCACAGAGGAAATCAAAATGCCTAACTCATTACATTTAGCTTCAAGCATATCTTTGAAACGAATTTGAATACTCTTACGGCTTTCACCGGATATGTAATCTTTGGCATACGATTCTGAACCAATTAGGCGACATAAGCTTCGAGCATACGGATTTATAACTTCTTTTTGAACAGAATTTATATCGCCAATTCGAGAATAGACAAGAGGGACACGCTGAGGGTCAACTCGCCACTCAATAGTGGCCGTCATTTTGATCTCATAAGAATCATAACTCATAAAACTCAAGCCTCTAACACCATCAAAGTCTGTCTTCTGTATTCGTATGTTGTACGGGATCACCTTGTAGAGAAAAGGATTCATGTAGTATGTCCCAGGCTCCTTCACCACGGGCTGAACTCCTCTCATATTAGTTTTACTTACATAATTAAAGCCCTGCGTTTCCGTACCCATGCGATTTACCACAATTCCTACATGACCAGCCGGTATTTCAGTGACAGGATGCTTTTCAACGCGATATGCGTAGGGATTGATGTTATATTTTCCTGGCTTGAGTACCTCAGCCACAATTCCTTTTGTATCGGTATCTGAGGCCACTTTAAGGTTTAGTGGTGAAGCTATGATTTCACCCGGTGCTAAATTTTTTCCATACAGTCTTACCAAAACACCTAAACTGCTGGCTTCAATTTTTGTAGCATCATGTATCTCACGCTGCCAAAAGAATGAATTGTACCAATGCCAACCTTCGGATTTGACCTCGAATTGAATACCTTTCTGACCAGGCTGTGTGGCAATTATTCGGTCGGGAGCTAATTGTGTACCAAACTTATTTATCAAAACCAAAATTTTATCTTGTGGCACATTAATCCTAAATCCCCAGTAAAACCAAACTAAGAAAAATAAGACCCCAACAAGACCAGTAGTCGCAACAATTTTACGGGTCTGAGTAGCAGATAATTCAGAAAAATTAGAGAACATAAAAACCTTTCCAATAAAAGTTTGAGACACCATTATAGTTGATTCAAAAACTCATTACTAGGTTATCTACTCTGCTATAATCTAAAGCTACATACCAATGAAAAAAAAATCACTTAATTTTCTATACATCGCTGTACCAGTATTGGCTTATCTGATTGTTCAAGGATTATTTCTAGCATCTAATCTACTATTTAACGAGACGATGACGAGGTTTGAAAATATATTTTTAGACCGCATGTTCGTCTCCAGATATACCCCAAAACCGGCGTCTGTAAAAATTCAACCTTTACTCACAGATAATTCAATAAATAATCCGTTGCAATCTATTGTTCTAATTATTATTGACAAGATAACCATCGAAAAGCTTCATAAAACTACTTTTTTTCAAGATCCTAAATACAAAGACTGGAATACTGTTCAATGGCCCTTTGACAGAAGAGTCCTGGCTCTTGCTGTAGATCGTATAGATGATCTAGGTGCATCCGTCATAGGTTTAGACTTATTATTTATTCACCCCAAAAATGATCGAGAGGACTTACCTTTTGCCAATGCCATTCGAAAATCGGGCAAGGTTATCCTTGCATCAATGATCGAACACGATCGTCAGGGTCGCGTGCTGGATCATAAACTACCAACTAAAGTTTTTAGCCAAGAAGCTTCAGCTATTGGCTTCGTAAATGTTGATACGGATACCGACGGAATATTGCGCAGTATCCCACTAACTATTAATGATCCAAAAAGTAAATCACTGATTTTTTCTTTTGCGCTAGCGTGCTGGCATAAAAAGCCCATTCATTCAAATTTTCAGATTCATGAATCCATTGTCTCAGATAACCGATTGCTTATTCCAGACCGTCGAGACAAGAGATTAAGTAAAACTATTGATCTCCATCATTACGATAACCATCAATCTAAGTTGCTTATTAATTGGAAGGGACCTGCCAGCTCCTTTAAAACAATCAGCTTTTATGATCTTTTTTTACAAGAAAAAAACGTAGAACTTAAATCAGAACTTGCTGGTAAGACCGTAATCGTCGGCCTAAATCATCCTGGATTGCAAGATTCTTACGCGACTCCGTTCTATTCTGTTAACCGAGTGCAAACCCCTGGAGTCGAGATTCATGCTAACGCTCTTAATACTATCTCTGATGGAGAATACGGAACACTAACAAAAGCGAGCTTTCTGTTGGAACTCGCAATCTATCTTTCATTTGCATACGTTTTAACTTTTTCAACAGCCTGGTTAAGAATTGGTCTCTCATTGCCTATTTTTATCTCGGAATTAATACTGGGATGGATACTAGTAAACCTAATATTTTTTAGAGAGCTATCAATCCTTATTCCAGTCATAAAGCCTTTTTTAAGTCTCATCATTTGCTATTTAGTGATTATTACCTTACGAGTGGTATATCGAGAATTAGAAAAAAATAATATACGCAAAGTATTCAATCAATATGTCAGCAATCAAGTAGTTGATGAGTTGCTGCTCAATCCTGACAATCTTTCAATGGGTGGCAATAACCTGGAGATTTCAACACTTTTTACTGATATCCGCGGGTTCACATCTCTGTCAGAAAGTAAGAATGCGCCAGAAGTGGTTGATATTCTAAATACCTATTTTGAATTAATGGTAGCTATCATTACCAAACATAACGGAACAATTAACAAATTCATTGGCGATGCAATCATGGTTCTGTACGGGGCACCGATCCGACAAAACATAAGTCCGAAGAAACAAGCGATTTTATCTGTAAAAACTGCAATCGAAATGCAAGAAACGATAAGATCCAGTTCTGACAACAGGCTTAAAGATCTGCTTGTTGGTATAGGTATATCCACGGGCTTCTCAGTTGTTGGCAATATTGGTGCTCGCAGACACAAGGACTACACAGCAATTGGTGATAAAATTAATCTAGCTGCTCGCTTACAAGGTAAAGCTGAAGCTTTTGAGATTATCATTGATCAAAAAACGAAAGAATATTGTGA
>CAZRWM010000066.1:0-13032 GCA_964603885.1 uncultured bacterium | reverse complement strand
CACCTCAAGGAAGCTTTCGTAAGAATCATGAAAGGCGAAGTTTTTTTAATAAATGCGTACATCGCACCCTACGAAAATGCAAGTTGGGAATCTCACAATGAAACCAGAACTCGTAAGCTTCTCATGCACAAGAAAGAAATAATCCGTTTGTGGAGTAAAGCACAAGAGAAGGGTTTAACACTTGTCCCTCTAAGAATGTACCCTAAAGCTCATCTAATTAAGCTGGAAGTAGGTCTGGGTAAAGGTAAAAAAGCCTTTGAAAAGCGAGATGATCTTAAAAAACGTAGTGTGGAACGCGATCTCAATCGTGACTTTAAACAAAGTCAAATCAAAGTTTAAGAACTCTCTGCACAAAGTCTACATTTAATAGCGACTTGCTTTTTTGGTAAGCTACACATAATCTTGAGCTAACTTTTTTATGCGCATGATTATTTATTTGTTATTGAGCCTTTATTTTTTACTTGAGAATCCATCGATATTAAGTTCGCTGGATTTGTCCTGGCTACCTTGTTTCGCACCGGGAGTGCTTTTAGGATTGCTCATCTTCTACATCATGCGCAATAACGAATTATCCCGAAAACTTCTAGGATGGCTGTTGCTGCTGACACCCATTTTTAAACCCCTTCAACCTTACTATGCTCTTCTTCCGGGGGGAATGTGGGCATTACTCAGTTTTATTGGTGGTTATTTCTGTATATATTTCTACCTCGAGAAAAGACTTTGTGGTAACAAACTCGAAATAGTTCTCTGGCAACACTCATCGGTTGTTTCAGCTGGTCTAAAGCATTTTTTTTATAAAATATTTAGCGATATACTCGTATATCTGCAGTTGATCCTTGGAATTCTAGTAGTTGTTACTTTCAGCTTTTTACAGAACCTAGTTAGTTCGCACAGTTTGCTAACCAACCCATGGATTGATGGATCTATCAATATACTTATTGCTCTCTTCGCGATTAGTCTGATGGAACCTCTGGAGACACAAACATGCGAATAACATGGTTAACTCACTCGCTTGAATTAGAACAAGATAGTATCGTTTATATTCAGCAATCCAAGACCCCTTTTCAAATTAAATTTAAGATAGTTCAATCGAGCCTGATAGTTAATAAAAACCAATTAAGCAATTGGAACCCGCAAAGCCTGGAAAAAATTTATCAGGGTAGCCAATGTAGCTTTGATGAATTGAAAAACTATCTTAAAAACTCTCCGTTTGCATCCATACTGCGTACTAAATTCAGTAAAATATCCAAGCAAGACCAACTTAGAGTTATAAGAGATTTAGCCATATTAAACCAAGTAGATTTCGTACATTTTAAGGAACCTTCGCTTTTTTTTATCGATAATGATATCGATCAGTTCGCCTTCGGCCTTGATCGACCATGCATTATCGAGTCGATCCAACCGTGTCGCTACAAAAGTTCTAGCTGGAGACTTGATAGTAAAGGGGCCACAAATCTACAGCAATGCTTACCTGAGTCTATCGAAGATTTAGCTTTTTTCGACAGTAAGCAGCGATTTCAGGCTACATTGATAAAAGAAAAAGAAGAAACTTTTATGGTAATTGGAAATATAGAGTTTCAAATGGATAGTGAACAGGTGTCCCAGCTAATGGGTTTATTTAATCAAGATTTGGTTATTGCCATGAATGCACAGGATTTCGAAATTTCTAAAAAGCAAAAAAATGGTTTTCTGAAAATCGACATAATTAAACAAAGCTTCCGCTGTGGTCATTGGCTGCAAAGTTTTGCAATACAGAATCAAGTACTAACAAGAACTGCCACTGCCAGATCTCGTACACCATTTTTATTTATACGCCCTAATCTTAGGTCATGCTGGATTTTTTCTGCCGAATCAAGAAAAATTCTATTTCCTGCAGGCCCTAACGAATAATTACAGCGTAAAACTTAATTATTGAATATGCGGAACCTACCCATAAAGATTATAGTCTTAAAATTTTAGATACAGCTTTGGTGGACTTTTTTAGCGTAGGTCAAAGCTGCAAAAATTGATATAATCGTGGATGGGGTCCTGATCTAGTGTTTTATCTTAAAAAAGGCAGTAAAAAGCGACAAGGTATTGTAATCCCTATTCTTATAGGCGTTCTTACCGTGTTTTTTATTCTATTAATGGCAATTGGTCAGGGAAGTACTGAACTTGGACGGAATATGTCGCTTATAAATCACCGTCAGCACGCTCGCTTCATGACAATGGCAGCTATCGAAGAAATGCATAATATTCTTTGGAATAAGCTATCGAATCCAATCAATGCCACATCTACCCGTAATGAAGTAATTCAATCAGTGTTAGGAGGAGGAGTTTATGAATTGGACCTTCGGGCTGAACTAAAGTATTCCAATAAACTTTATTTGAAGCAACAAACCACAACTACCAAAAATTCTAGTAAGGCAACCATATCAATATTTGAGGCCACTGCGAAATTTCATAATTTTAAGACTATTGCATACAGCTCTAACGGTTTGTACAGCAATCCTAACCCTTATTACAGATCTCCCGACGGTGCAGTTGGAGGGCAGCCAGCTGCAGGACTCGCCGGCACCAACCCGGACTTTTACGGATGGGTAACCTATAAGGTAAAAGCACAACATGGCATAGTGACCAAGCAAATGATTCAATCTAGACCCATAAAAATCGTAGATATGACGCCAATGGGCCGTGAATACGCTCTATTTGAAATGGAATCTGCAGGGGGTGCTAGTCTTAACGAGGGACCAGGCTTCTACATAGACGGTAATGAGGTCGGACGCATTCGGATGGATGGGCCTTATTACTTAGATGTTGAGGGTGGAAGCAATGGAAAGCGAATCTCTAGAGGTAATCGGGATGATTCTGTAGGAGGATTTAGCTACCCTGCTTGGATTGACAATCCTCCTCGCTGGGACGACGATTCTTTCGTACCAAGCCCAAAATGGGTGACTACTTGCCCCTGGTGGGCTGGCACAGGAGGTGGTAAGCGTTTGTGGAATTTGGGAGGCATGGGGACGAACACAACCCCCTGGATTTGCCTGTGTTGCCCAGGAACTATTCCGCTCACTCTCGATCTTGTGGGGCAGTATTTATTACCTACGAGCCAAGATTATATCAGTGGATCTATACCAGAAGGAGATCAAACATTTTCCCTCACGGGCCCCGGAGGAGATAGACAGTTTAGAGGTTTGTTGTACGAAGAGGGAGCAGATTATGAAGCTACTCAGGGAGTAACAGATGATTGGGATCCAGATAAGGGTATGGAAATTCGTCATGAGGGTCTTATAATAGGTAAATACAAAACTCATTCCACCTCGAGATACGAAATCTGTCCACCTCCAGTAACTATTCCACCGATTCCCCCTCTAGTGATCTGTACCACTTTCTGGTCAACTAAAGATGGACCTGAAATTCAGCAAGTGTATGCATTAAAAGGTGATGAAAGACCCAGCGTTGACTGGATGGCTGTGGGAATAGGTGCGCTATTTAATGTGGCTTCCGGCTTGACAATGGGTTCTGGCTTTGCCGCTGCTGAGGGTGGTATGGCGATTGCCGGAGCTGTCGGAAAAGAACTGGGTAAACAAATGTTATTTCAGGCCGGAATGAAAGCGATGGCTGGAGGTCTAGACCCATCTGGAGTTCCCACACCGCAAGATATTACCGGAGTTTTTCCCTCTGGCTTTCGAATGATTAATCGTGCCGCTGTAAGACACTTTGATACCTTGGATGAGGCGATGTGGAAGAAGGGTCAATTACTCTTTGATGGCGTAACTTGGGTTGATGATTTGAATACTAAAGTTAGAGATATCGAATATATTGGTAAAGGTACCATTGCATCTTTCGCGACTGACTTCGCGAAAGAACAGACTGTTCCCTCAATAATAGCGAAAGATGATACTAAAGATTTCATGAATCTATGGTTTATGGGTGGACCTCAAGGAGCTTTCTTGAATTCTAGTGGCGATTACTTGCAGCTGAGCCTGTTTGCTAGTAATGGATTAAATCCCAAAAAAGATATCATGCTTTTAGGCAATTACATGACAGGTACAATTCGTAAATCTGAAATTGAAAATAATCTTCAACTTTTATACTGGGCTGACATGCTTCATGACATCAGTCGAGAAGATTACCAGAAAGATTTTAGGATAATTTCCATGAGTCCTAAAATAGAGTCGATGACCGAGGTTGTCTTCAAGTTAAACAAAGGAGTAGGAGAGGATGGCGTAGAAGCCATAGTCTCAACTATTGGTGAGTAGAATGGACAAACCAGAGAGAGTACCAATCTTAATCTTCTTAACTGTTTGCTTGGCTGTGTTCTTTGTTCTGTATCTTCTTTTGGGCGGAGAAAATACTGCAATCGGGGTGGAAATAGAGACAAGCGATGAGCTCATTTTAGAGGATTACTCAACGGATGAAGATGATCGTCCAATTTACAATCGAAGACGAGCGACTAGATCAGCTGCTCCCGTGGCAACGAGTTTCCCATTTGAATCAAGTTCTCCCGAGGAAGACTTATTTGAGAAACCCAAGCACAAGCCGAAAGAATGGCCAGATTGGATCAAGCGTCACGTAAGAAAAAGTAAGGGCCGATCTCTTGAGCAAAGGCAAGCCAAACTGAGAAACCGTTTGAAAGCAAGAGGCTTTAAAAATCAAAAGTATCTAAATATTCGAGCACTGGACCTTGATAGGAAAAGTTTCAGCTCTGCGAGGAATAAAGCACAAGAACTTGTATTATCAGGACAAGTTGAAGAAGCTTTAGAAGTTCTTCAAACAGAATTCGATGAAACGCAAGCCGAGAACTTACTAGTTCGCTCAGAAATTATAGCGCTTCAATATCAAATTGCTATGCAAAATGGCTACGCTAGCCTTGCTGAAGATTATTTGCACACACAGATGCGACTATCTCGTGAAATTAATGAGATTAAAAAAAATACAAATCTAGTAAATAACCCTAATGCCAAAGCAATGATGGACAACACCGATAAATTGCTCCAAGTCTATGACCGCTCGAAAGAATCATTTCCCTTAATTTTTGAGAGCTTAAAACAAAATAACGGGTTTCTACCGGGTATGAAAGATGTAATTCGAAAAGCAATGGTAGGCGCAATGTATAACAATAGCAGCATTTCCCCCGATGAGATGCGATCAAATTTCAAGCAATTTGAAAAACAAATTGAAGAAGGTTGGGCTAACCCCAAATAGGAGAAGTATGAATTCAAAATTTAAACATTTTTTGGGCTCAAAATCGACCTATCAAGCAGGTGTGACCCTTCTAGAAATTGTTGTGGTTATGGGCATATTAGCTCTCGCTATAATCCCTATTTATAACAATATATTCGGTACGAGGATTCAGGTCACTAAGGCAAAATTTGCATACGTTGCCATGCATCTTTGTCGTGAAAAAATTGAGGAAGTAATGTCATTACCTTTTGATGAAATGATGGCATTTCGCCAAGGCTTTACGAAGGTCAAAGGTCCCGTGGTTAGTAGTGAGCTCCTAGAAACTGTATACCGAGGAACTAATGGAGGTAGAACTGTAACGACACTAGGACGTAGCCTGGGTGGTGGCTTTGTAGGAGGAAATCGAGTAGTTCCAGGCGGTAGCGGTTTATCACTGATCGATCCCACTGCACAAGTTGCCGAAGGAGATTACCCTGCTCAATATATGCGCTTTGAACGTGAGGTCAAAGTCAAGCCCCAGGGTAAGCGATTTAATAAAATCACCGTTACTGTTCGCTGGTATGAAAAAGGCGAGCAAGACGTTCGCGAAAACAAATATATGTACTCCCTCAATACTCTGGTGGCAAATCATAAATTAGCAGCATACAAAGGAGGCCGCGAATGAAAAATCGTCGCGGAATGACAATTGTTGAAATATTAATCGTTTCTGGTCTCCTGATGCTTATAGTTTCGAAGATTATTGATATTGGGGTAAGTGGCCAGGAAATAATGGACGAGAGCAGTAAACTAATTTCACTACAAAACGGTGTCCGGGCTGTGCTCGAGAATATGGTACAAGACATTAATTCGAGTATGGCTATTGTTAATCCTGGTGAGACCCAATTGACCTTAGCGAGATTCAAAGGCGCAGTTGATGATGAATTGATTGCCATGAATACATCAGATGTGAATCCCGCATTTCCCTATTTTATGGACGGACAAAGAACGCCTGTATTCTATCCCGTGTTGTTTGTGGAATATCAAATCTCGGATCCAAGCAACCCAAATTTAATTAGCATACTCAGAAATCGTGAGGGTTCAATTTCCAGGGTTGCCAAAACTGGTACTTTGAAAGCAGAGGACTCGCCTGAAGGGGTCCCCTATTTCATTGATTACTATGAATCGGTCGGCGATCTCACTTTGAAAAGCAAAAAGGTTTTAGCAGACAAAGTTACGAAGCTAAACTTAGATTACTATGCTTATGATTCTATAAATGGTCAGATTAAACCTGTGGGAGATTTAGGAACTGCCGCTCAGAACAATGAACGTATCTCCATGGTACATGTCCATTTGGCCGCTGAGGACCCGTATGAAAGACAAAATCGAAGAACGCCAAGCGTCGAGATTGCAACCAAAATTTGGTCTTTTCGAAAAATACAGGAAAATAAATACTCCGAGTATTTCGGACATACAGATCGTGATCTAACTTTTTGATGAGCAGACTTTTTAACTGTAAAAATTTGTATAAACTCAAACCTCATAGAAACAATGCATTTGCGGTTCCACTTGTATTGGGGGTCTTAGCAGTATTCTCAATATTACTATTGGTGCTCTCTAGAGCGGGAACCCAAACTTATACACAAAACGCACTGGCTAACTACAATCTGCAAGCAAGAATGCATGCTCTTGCTGTCGTTGAATATATATCGACCGAATTACACTCCAAGATGTGTGACCCACTTCAATTTCATACTTATAAATACGAGGTGATAGACGCTATTCTTAAACGCCAACCAGAGTACATGATTAATATGATGGGTCCTCAGTCCAAGCTGTCGAAAAAAATGCGCGAAATTCTGATCGGGGAAATTTTTAAAGATCCAACGAATCCTGGAGGATTTCAAGGTGGCGAAAGAATCACAGATCATGGAGATAATAAACTCAAACAGCTGGATAAATTTGAGATATTAAAGGCCGAGGTTAAGTTTCATCATTTTAAGCCTATTAGATTCGATACTTTTAATCCCAGTATTTATCATGATCCAACTCGTTATTATCATCACCCATTAATGGAATCTAGCGGAATCGCTCCGCTTGGCGACTTGATCGGTTTCTGCACGATCAAAGTTAAAGTGAGGTTTGGATTCGTCGAACGTGAACTCGCTGTTACCAAAGATGTAAAAATTATTAACAACGAACCGATGGCTCGAAATTTTGCTCTTTTTGCTATGGGAGCGCCTAATGCAAAATATATGCAGAATGATCTGAATCAGGGTGGGAGGTACACTATCCTTGCTAATAACAAAGGCCGTATTAGACTCCAAGGCCCTTACATTATTGATACAGAGGGCTATCCGGATGGAACTGGAGGATCACGACCGGTCGGTCTCTCTTACCCTGAAAAAAAATGGGATTCTTCAGCATTCATTCCATCACCAAGAGGTATAACCACTAGCGGCTTTGCATTTAGTAATGCTGGCATTAAAAGACCTAAGAAATCAAGCGGTAATGGATTATCAATAGGTTTAGGATCAACCCAAGGACTTAGTTTAGTTATGAGTAGCGATCCTGGCATCAAAGGAATGCCAGAGGCCCAAGAATATTGGGCTGCCAATAGAAAAGTCGGCGAACAAAAATTTTCTATAAGTGGTACTGCCCAGAATTTTAATGGGTGGAAAGGTTTAATGGTTCAGGAAGGACAAAGTAATAGCGCCGTGGTGGGCGTTTTCAACGGAAACTTGGGAGAGCTTGAAAAGTCTACACAAGCTCGAGTCGAAGGCAGTTTATTCGGAAGATTTAATCAAATGCATTACTCGAAGCGTTCAGTATGTATGAGTCTAAGTACTATAATCAGTGGGTTTATGGGTCTTCAGGATATGTTTGGCGGAGAAACTGAGACACCCCAGCCCGAAAGTCAAAATCCTACAAGTATCACAAGTAACGAATATGCTGATCTCGCACTCGACTTAGTCCAAGCATGCTGGATAAATTACCAAGTGAAAAAAAAGGGTACAGTTCCTTACTACTATGGGATTCACTCACCTTATTCATCCAAAATAAATAAAATGGAGAGTCTACTTAATATCATGAATGAAACCTTGGAAGCATTTAGTAGCAAAGGAGATGCTTCGGATGGAGGAGGTTTTGTTTCGGCAGCAGGAACGGCTATACAACAGTCATCTGATCGATTGTCCCAAGCTGAGTTAACACGCAATACCATATCTGGCGAAATAAAACCTTATGATGAGCGGTGGGCACCTGATTTATTCGGTGTTCTTCCCTCAAATTTTAAGAAATTTGGCCGTACATCTGCGCGAAAGTATGACAGTATAGGGCATCACTTAGACATCCAGGGTGGGAAAAATAAAAAAGAATTATTTTTGGATGGTAATATCTGGGTCAATGAGCTCGACCTCCGAGATGATATTGTGTACTTTGGAAAAGGTACTTTGATTTCAGCATTTACCCCGGGCTCTGTTTTGTTTACTGCCGCTAAACAGGCAAGAATTAAAAACCTCAGACCAGCGCGGGCCGAACGAGATCACCTCAACCTCTTTTATCGCAATTCCAACTCACCAGAAAGTGCCGGTGGAATGCTTAAATTGGACGGTAATTTTGAGGGCAGTTTGTACTCTTATCAAGGCGTACAGCCGACCGGTTCGGATATTCGTATCAAAGGCAATTTAATTGTTGAACTATTTAATAAGGCACAAACATCCGACGGTGAAAATCTGACGGTTGAATATAATTCGGACTACTTAGAAGCTGACAAGCAAGCTTATAATTGGTTCACAATATCCCTCAGTCCCAAAATTAGTGGTTTAGCGCATAGATTTAGAACTAAAGCTACGAGTGCAGGTGCTGGTGAAGATGGAGTTAAGGTTATCCTTCCAACTATAGGCGAATAATGCAAAATACTGAGAGAATTTTTATCCTCATACTAATCGCGGTAGGACTGTTATTTCTCTATGTTCTATCTATATTTTTCAGTCCTGGGGAACACCTAATTAAACAGCCTGTGGAACCAATATTAGTTCTAGATGAAATCGACGACTCCGAAGACGATGAATTTGATCCAAGAGAGGGTTCTCAGATCACTCAATTTGAGCAAATAAACCTTACAAGTCAGTTAAATGATGATGATCTCTCGTTTCAAAACCCGTCTGAAAATAACAGGACCCCCCTGAGATACCCTCAAGACCTCGTAAAATTTGAGAAAAAATTACAGGAGTCCGCACCCGCTGCAATTATTCCTCTAGCAACCAGACAAAACCGACTGCGCGCTTCGTTGACTGCTAGAGGTTATGAGAATGAAGAGTTCCTTCAATTAATGATGCTATCATTAAATAATGATTCCCTTCTCGATGCAGAAACTGAAGCAAATAAATTTTTAGATACTAATCAATTTGAAAAAGCTATTGAGATCTTTGAAGAAGCATATGAGGAAATAGATGAGGAAAATCGCCAAACAAAGACTGCAATAGCAGAAAAAATTATAGAAATTGGTCTTATTAGTGGCAATATAAAAATAGTCAATAAATATTCGCAAAAATATTTTGATGAACTTCAAGCAATTGTAGACATTTACAAGAAGTCTAAAGTAATGAATTATTCTACGGGTAGAGATAAAATTTACGACTTAGAACAAGCAATTAAAGCCGGCAAATCTGGCTCCATAATTGTTTTTATGCAGGCGCTTAAATCAGGACAGTTGCAGCCGAGAGAAATCGTAACCGGCTTAAAAGCAGCGGCGCGTATGGATAAGAAAAACGGTTACAAAATGAGTAATGTCGACATAGCCGCCGCAGAGAAGACTTCTTATCAAATTTTTAGTAACTATTCACGCTAGTACGAACTATTCGTTAGCCTTTTATTGCCTGTAGTACTATGCTCTGCTAGTATTCTGCGATATGTTGCGAATTTTAATTTTTGTAGTCCTAAACATCTTGGGTTCAGGCACCCTCAAGGCCTCTGAAATTCAATTCCCTTACCCATCCCCAATGGAGTTCAACTTAGAAGCAAGTACCTCTATCAAGAGTGTTTACGAAGCTCTCAGAATGAATGACCTGCCCGCATCACGTCAAAGGTTGACTCATATTCGCCAAACTTCGGCCGAACTACAAGAGCAGAGTTTAGCCAATTTCTATCTTTGTCTACTGCATCTGAATCTTGATCAAGTGGATCGCGCAAAGCGTTATCTAGATGCCCTAAAGCGTGCAAAATATGCAGAAAGTGTTAAAAATAGAGCACAGGCATTGTATGATATTCATGTTGCATGGTACTACCTCAAAAAGCGTCAATGGAACCGCGCCAAAAATCTTTTCAGAGCCGCATTGCATCAAGATTCTGCCTCGGCAATCAAAGACTACATCTCTAATATATATCTACACCGCACTAGATTTATGCAGAGAGGTCGGGATTTGCGCTGGAAGACCAGTCTACTAAAACAATCATTGGATTTGAATTCTAAGCATGTCGATACATTGGCAACATATGTGTCTGCCCTAGAAACACAAAATCGTCTAATGGAGGCTATCCCGTATCTTCATGACTTAGTATCAATCGATCCAAAGCCCTCTTTCCGACTAAAGCTGGCAAACTGGCTGTCGAAAAAAGATGAGTCGTCCGCAGCCTTTCAAATTTACAAAGCTCTTCATTTAGAGTTTCCCGAAAATAAAGAGTATATGAGTCAGTTTCTGAAACTTGGCAAAGCTTTACAACTTTCTGCAGATGAGGAAATTCAAATACCGATTTCCCTGTCCACAAACTCAAGTCGAAAACAATTCGACGAGGTCAGCAAGTTGATGGCTGAAAATAAATTAGATGAGGCAAAAAGTATCTTAGAACAGCGAATTAGTAAACAACCAGGTGAATGGGATGCTGTTGAGAAAATGATTCGAGTAATGCTAGGTCAGAAAAAAGCAAAAGAAGCTCATGAGCTTCTTAAAGCTAAACCCCAATTTAAAGATTTACCTCGCTATCAAATGGCACTGGCTAATGTCCTAGAGAGAAGTGATCCCGTGGAATGTGAAATGTTTATTCTAAGTTTAGATTTAGATAAAAACTTTTCTCCAATGCAGGTGATAAAACTTAGAGAAACTCTTGGTAAAGTCTACATTAAGCAGAGCCGCCTGGAAAGGGCTCGCGAGGTATTTGAGGATTTACTGGACAACAGATGGATGAGTCTCGGTAGAAAAGATGTGGCCCATTTTTACCTAGGCGTGTTCTATGGACAACTCAAGTATTTTCAAAAGAGCCTATATCATTACCGAATTGCAGATAGTCTAAAACCAGATAATCCGAAGTACTTACTGGCCGTAGCTACATCGATGAGACAGCTCGGGCTTGAGGAACAGTCCACAAAATTAGTGAATAGGCTTTTGAGAGATTTTCCGAAGTCTAAGTATTCTGGTTATGCTCGTAAATTATTTCAACTACCTAACCCCCCAATCAGTCAATTAGAGACCCCTGGCGTTGACTATAATTCACCGCCTTACCTTGCAACATTCTCATGGCTTAAGAATTACGACCCAATAAATATGAAACCCAGTGAATTTAAGCTACTACTCGATAAATTGGAAGTTACTCGTCAATGGGATCGTCTTATCGAGACATTGGAACGCTCTTTGGATGAACGATACAACTCTTCTCATCAAGAACGACTTGATAAAATTTACGAAAACTATTCCAAACTAAACTACAAGTATACATTGACGGATAAAGATTACGGTGAAGGTCTAAGTACTTGGTTCGAAGCGGGCGACTTAAAGAGTGTAAACCGCTTTTTACAGCATCTCCACCCCGCAGTTGAACTTGATGCTCAACTAGAAATGCGATTTGCAAAATTTTATGAAGCACAGAAGAACTACGCCAAAGCATTACCTATATATCACAGACTAAACCTTAAAACTTTAGATTCTCCATTAACCCAAGCTGAAGTTCTATCATCTATGGGATATTGCAATTATATGCTTAAAAATTTAGATGAGGCCTTGGAAAATTACTACCAAGCACTCAACCTCGATCCTAATAATGTTAACCTCCTTTTTCAGTTAGCTGAGCTACTTCAGGCTAACGGAGATCTGCAAAAAGCCCGTTTAGTTTATCAAGAAATCCAGGCTCTGAACCAAAGCGATCAGAGTATTCGTGACGCTTCCTTTTATCTTCGTCAGCTGCAAAATAAACCCTCAACTAAATCTCAAGATAAGCAGAAAGGCTAAGCCTTGGATTGGTTAATTGTGGGCCTGGGTAATCCGGGAGAGCAGTATCAATGGACCCGACATAACTACGGGTTTTTGGCTTTGGATTATTTACAGGAGTATTACAATGCACCAAATTTTGAATATAATAAATATCACCGAGCTGACCTGAGTGCAGTCGAAATAGACGATCAGCAAGTTTGCTTGTTAAAGCCACAAACTTTTATGAATAAATCTGGTGAGTCACTCATCAAATTTAAGCAGCTTATTCCTAATGAACAAATTCTCGTTATATACGACGATATTGACCTCCCCTTCCAGAATCTACGGATTCGGGGTAAAGGTTCGGCAGGAACTCATAATGGCTTGAAGTCCATCATTAACTGCTTAGGCAGCTCAAATTTCCCCCGAATTCGATGTGGAATAAAACCTGAGCATCGTATAAATAACATGTCGCAATTTGTTCTCGCTGTATTTAACAAGAAAGAAAGACGTCATCTTGAAGAACTTTTTCTAGACATTGGACAGGCTACGGACTTAATCTTGAGGAATGAGCTACAGGAAGCCGCTCAAAAATTTAATAAAAAATGTTAATTGCAAAAAATTTCATACATAAGGGTGAAATTCAGAAGGTTTTCTGTTTGAATAGAGCTGCCTTGTGGCTCCCTGCCCAAGATGGTATACTTCG
>CAZRWM010000065.1:2414-13228 GCA_964603885.1 uncultured bacterium | reverse complement strand
TTAGTACGCGTCTTTCGATGCCAATTCCAAGCCGTGGAAACGATATCTTCGATGCTATCTAATTGGGGTTTCCATCCCAGTACCCGGCGAGCTTTTTCACTGGAGCCTATAAGCGAAGCCGCATCACCCTCGCGACGGTCACCAACTTTTACAGGAATTTTCGTGTCGGTAACTTTTTCTACAACCTCGATTATTTCCTTTACGCTAAAACCTTCACCATTACCCAAATTAAAATGATTACATTTCTGATTTTGAATCATCCAATCAAGAGCTAGAAGATGAGCTTGTGCCAGATCATTAACATGAATATAGTCTCTTACACAGGTACCATCACGAGTGGCATAATCTTTTCCGAAAACTGTTATATTCTCTCGCAGCCCCATAGCAGCGTCCAGAATCAACGGAATTAAGTGAGTCTCCGGATCATGCTTTTCACCTATCTCGCAATCTGGGTCAGCACCGCTAGCATTGAAGTAACGCAGTATCGTGGATTTCAAACCATGAGCTAACTCGAAATCCTTTAAAATTTGCTCTACCATGTATTTCGACCAACCATATGGATTGATCGGATTTCGTGGGTGCTCTTCATCCAAAGGCAGGTATTGAGGCTCACCCATGATCGCACAAGTAGAACTGAATATAAAATATGACACTCCGTACCGAACCATTTTGTTCAGAAGAGTAACTGTTTTAGAAACGTTATTATCGTAGTATAAACCTGGTTTTTGAACAGATTCACCGACAGCTATAAATGCCGAAAAGTGCATCACAGCTATAATATCATGCTGAGTGAAAATACTGTCCAGCAAATCCTCATCCGCCATATCACCCTCAATCAATTGCCCCCACTTAACAAAGTCTCTGTGACCATAACTCAAATTGTCCAAAACAAGGGTCTCATAGCCAGCCCTACTTAAAATTTTGTTTGTGTGGGAACCTATATACCCAGCACCTCCAACTACGAGAATTTTTTGATCACTCATAGAAGCTCCTTAAAATAATTGATAGTTTGTTGCAGACCTTTTTCGAGTTCAGTCTCGGGACTCCAATCTAATATCTTATGAGCGAGCGAAATATCTGGTTGCCTTTGATTAGGATCATCTACAGGTCTACCCCTATTAATTATAATGCTAGACGAATTTGTTAAATCTAGAATAATTTCAGCTAATTCTGCAATTGTAGATTCAGCTGGATTACCAAGATTAATCGGCTTGTCATAGTCACTATCCATAAGTGAAATCAAACCCTCGATTAGATCATCCACATAACAAAAACTTCGCGTTTGCTTACCTTCTCCGTGAAGTGTCAGATCGCTACCCTGTAAGGCTTGAACTATAAAATTAGATACCACTCTACCATCGGTCGCACTCATCCTTGGGCCGTACGTATTAAATATTCGAGCAACCCTAACGTCCACATTTAATTGTCTTTTATAATCATAGAATAAAGTTTCGGCACATCTCTTACCTTCATCATAGCAAGCCCTTGGACCTATTGGACTCACATTACCATTGTATGTTTCCACTTGAGGATGAACCTTGGGGTCACCATAAATCTCAGAAGTTGATGCCTGCAACACCTTCGCACTTAATTGATGGGCTAAATCCAAAACATGCATTGCACCAGAAACTGAAGTAACTGTCGTTTTAACAGGGTCTCGTTGATAGTGCACCGGACTGGCGGGACAAGCCAGATTATAAATTTCATCAACCTCCACATGAATCGGCTGAACTACGTCATGCCTTAAAATTTCAAAATATGGATTTTCAAGTAGATGAACCACATTGCGTTTACTACCGGTATAAAAATTATCAAGACAGATGACCTCATCGCCTCTGTCGAGTAACTTTTCGCAAAGATGAGATCCCAAAAATCCAGCACCTCCGGTAACTAAAATTCGTCTCTTCAAAACATCTCCCCACGCAGGTAAATCAAATTTACTTCATCAACAGCTCATTAAACGTTGGAGCCTTTGAATCTTTTGTGCTTAGTATTACATTGTCTAACGGCCAATTGATACCTAATATTGGATCCAAAGGATTAATACAACGTTCATATTCTGGCGCGTAATGTGCCGTTATCTTATAGCAAGCTTGAGACTCATCTTCCAATGCTTGTAAGCCATGAGCAAATCCCTTTGGAATAAGTAATTGCTTTCGATTCTTCGCACTCAATTCGATTCCGAACCATTTTCCAAAAGTTTTACTGTCAGGCCGAAGATCTACTGCGACATCGTAGATTGAGCCAAAAGTACAGCATACTAACTTGTCTTGTTGGTACGGTTCCAACTGGTAATGTAGTCCGCGGATTACTGCAGACTTAGAAATAGAAAAATTATCTTGCACAAAATCGCATGGTATTCCTAAAACCTCAAACTCTTTTCGATTGTAAACCTCGAAAAACTCTCCGCGAATATCCGTAAAGCTTGTCGGAGTAAGCACCTTAACAGCCTCTATTGCTGTGTTTTCAATCTTTAGCTTCAAAAATTTCTCCCAATCAAATTCGCTCGTATTGTATCACCTTTATGAGTTACAAACTTGCTTCTGACACCATATTCTGTTAAATACGAACCAATATAGAAATCATATAATCTAGGAGGATTTGATGAGTAAAGTTGTTATTGCCAGTGCCTGCAGAACTGCGATGGGTAAATTTCAGGGGAGCTTATCGAATATTAAAGCAACAGATCTGGGTACTGTGGTTGTAAAAGAGGCTATTCGACGCGCGAAGATTAACCCGGAATGGGTAGACGAAGTCATCATGGGAGTAGTTCTGCAAGCTGGGCTAGGACAAAATCCGGCTAGACAAGCTTTAATTCATGCTGGTATACCTAATGCTGTTTCTGCAACAACCATCAATAAAGTCTGTGGTAGTGGACTGAAATCCGTTATGTTAGCTGCTCAGGCGATCAAAGCGGGTGACGCAAAATGTATTATCGCGGGCGGAATGGAAAATATGTCTCAGGCCCCATATATGCTTCGTAAAGCGCGTAATGGCTTTCGTATGGGCCATGGAAATATGGAAGATCTAATGGTTGCAGACGGGCTCTGGGACGTCTATAACGACTTTCACATGGGTAACACCGCCGAACTGGTCAGCCAAGAGTATGGTATAACCAGGGAGGAACAAGATGCCTACGCCCTAGCTTCTCAAAAGAAAGCTAACCAAGCTCAGAAGGACGGCAAATTTCTGAAGGAAATTGTTGGCGTTGAAGTTAAAAACCGTAAGAATTCTTTTGTATTTAACACTGATGAAGGAATTCGTCACGATGCAAGTCTCGAAGGTTTTGCTAAGCTGAGACCTGCATTCGTAAAAGAGGGTGGTAGTGTAACTGCAGGTAATGCGTCAACCATAAATGACGGCGCATCTGCCCTAGTCGTTTGTTGCTCAGACTTCGCTAAGGATAAGCAACTGCCAGTACTCGCTGAAATAAAATCATATGCCACTGGAGGTATGGCTCCCGAGTGGGTCATGATGGCACCTGTGCCTGCAATACAAGCCGCACTAGAAAAAGCCAGCTTAAGTACTGATCAAATTGATCTTTTCGAAATCAATGAGGCTTTTGCCGCAGCAAGTATTGCAATTGGAAGAAAGCTAGATTTAGATATGCGCAAAGTGAATGTGAATGGCGGAGCTATAGCATTAGGCCATCCTATCGGTGCAAGTGGAGCTCGAATACTAACAACATTAATTCATGCGATGGATGAGAGTAGTTCAAAATTTGGTCTTGCAGGTTTGTGCCTCGGCGGCGGTAATGCGGTTGCGATGGTGATTGAAAAAAGTTAAGGAGAAAAATATGAAAAAAATCGGAGTAATAGGAGCAGGTCAAATGGGCAATGGAATTGCCCAAGTGTGCATAGTCAATGGTTATGATGTTGTCATGAGGGATGTTTCCGATGAATCTTTGGCTAGAGGCAAAGCAACAATAGAAAAATCATTGGCTAAATTTGTATCAAAAGAAAAGATTAGTCAAGAAGATGCTGCAGCATCTATAGCGCGTTTAACCTCTAGTTTGGAAGTTAAAGATTTAAATGACTGTGATTTAATTGTAGAAGCTGCGACTGAAAATATTGCACTGAAAAAAGATATTTTTCGAAAACTAGACAACGTTGCGAAAAGTGAAGCTATTTTAGCAACCAATACGAGTTCTATCTCAATCACCGAATTAGCAGCTGAGACAAATCGTCCTTCCCAGGTAATAGGAATGCACTTTATGAACCCTGTTCCATTAATGAAGTTGGTCGAGGTCATTCGAGCAATCCAGACAGACGATAAAACTTTCAAGGCAGTTTTTCAACTATCTGAGAAACTGGGTAAAACTCCAGTGGAAGTAAATGATTATCCTGGCTTCGTAGCTAACCGGATTTTAATGCCAATGATTAATGAAGCAATTTACACCTTGATGGAGGGTGTAGCCGATAAAGAAGCTATTGATACGGTAATGAAACTGGGCATGAATCATCCTATGGGCCCATTAACATTAGCCGATTTAATAGGACTGGATACATGTCTAAGTATAATGGAAGTTCTACATACTGAGTTGGGAGATAGTAAGTACAGACCTTGTCCTCTGCTGCGGAAGATGGTGGCTGCTGGCTACTTGGGTCGTAAAACTGGGCGTGGATTTTACCAATATTAAATAATAAAGCCTCCGTTCCATCTAAAGTATGGACGGAGGCCTGTTTAAGCCCAGTTTGCCAGGTCTTGCTTGCTTTCAGCCTACTGCTATTCTTGTAGTAGACCCTGGATCTTATCAGTATTTAATGCGTTCAATTGAAATAATTCCAATGGATTAAATGTTTTGTTTTGATTAGAGTCGGTGTTTTCGTTGACACTAAGGCTATCCAAGAAATCTTGAAAAGCATTCTGAACCTGACCCATGCGATCGCTCATAAATTCTTGGAGCTCCTCGTTAGCAAAATTGCCTTGGGCATTAACTTCTAATTGATAGCTTAACGAGAAGCTTTGTGAAGAATAATAGTTACCATTTGCAGGATTGAAGGATTCAGTAGGCTCTTCGACTGACTCTTCCGCTCCACCGAAAAATTTATCTAAGCCCTCCATGATTAAGTCGAAGGTTTTGGATATACCACTCTCGATATCCTCTGGTAATTCACCGAGTAAGCCTCGGGCCTGCTTAAAACCATCTTCCACCGCACCGGTTTGCGTCTCTTGAAAGTTGAGGCGATCTTCCTCGGTTTCTAATTTGTTCTCACCGAACAATTGACTAAACTTGAAAGCCGACTTTATAAAGTCCACAATTCGATTCGCTGTATTCTCAGGGGAAAACATATCTTCTCCCTTTGGTACTTGGCTCTTTTCCATCATGACTCTGTTATTTTCAAAATTAAGAGAAAACTCAAGGCTTAAACTCTTTGTGACCGATCTTTTAGATTCACCTTCAACTACTTGCATTGACTTCGAAAGGTTCATTTCAAAAGCAAGACTCTCATTTAGAAAAGTTTCCTTGACCGAATCATCTCCGGTTTTTTGCTGAAGTTCTTGTGACTGATATGATTCAACTGATAGCTGAAAATTACGGACCGAATTTGAGATTCCATTCACCATTCTTCTCTCCCTTGACTCCATTCAAACAACTCTGTGGGCTTCAGTTGTTCTAGTTCGATTCAAGGTATCTTTCGTCCATAGACAAAAGACTCATAAATTGGTTTAAATCAAAATAAATTGTTTTTTCGACATAAAGCTGATTTTTTCTGAGAAAATCATCGAATTACATCCTAGTACAAAAAAAAACAAAGAAAATCAAAATCAAACCACTTTAAAGTTTGATTCGCTTACGAAAAAAAAGCATTAAATTGAGCATGAGTAAACTAATCAATAAAAGCCAAAAATCCCATTGCTGGAATGGTTTACCACGATTCAAATATTCTTCAATTTGTTGATCAGTTGTATCTGAGCTAAGCATATATCTACCATGGACTTTATTTATTCCAGGCCAAAAGTAACCTAAGTCAACAGAAAAAACATTCTTAAATTGCTCAAGGGCTTGAGAGGCAAGCTTTGAATCATATTCACCTTTAGGGAAAGCAAAATTATTAATGGGATGAGACACAAAATTTTGCAGATAAGATACTGAATCATCGAACTCTCTTTGGATTTGGTTGTGCGTCATTCCAAGCATACTCTTCCATTGCGTGGTATGAGAACCCAACTCCGATCTACGCAGATTTTCGATTAAACTTTCGCGCTGGCTGATGTCTAAACTCTCAAGTTCAGCACTTATCCAAAAAAATAGCCCTGGAACATCATAACGATTCAATAACGGTAAAACAGTTCTCAGGTGGTCTAAAGTTCCATCATCGAAAGTTAGAATAATCTGCTTTCTAGAAAAATAATCACCCGAGGTAACGGGCGTGTCCGGCAATATAAAATGATAGTCAAGAGACTTCAATTTACGAATCAAAGGTTCGAATCTACTCTTTTGCCAACTTAATGGATTATTAGAGGGTGATTCTAGAATTTCGTGAAAACAAAGAACTGGTATTCTTACTCGGAAAGCAGAGACTAAATAGAGTATTATGATGAGGTTAAAACCAGACCAAACAAATAATTTACCAATACGCAGTAAGAACATTAAGTAAGACTTTCGAATTTAGCTTAAGTATACTCATAATAACTCAACTTCTTTAGTAAAAAATGACCAAAATACTTGGAATATCTGCTTATTACCACGATAGCGCTTGCGCCTTAATCGAAGATGGAAAAATTATCGCTGCCGCCCAGGAAGAGCGGTTTACCAGAAAAAAGCATGATGCTAATTTTCCTATCAACGCCGCAAAGTTTTGCCTAAAACAAGGAGGTTTCAGTTTTGATGATCTCGATGCCATTGCTTTCTACGATAAGCCATTACTTAAGTTAGAACGCCTCCTGGAGACCTACTATGCATTTGCTCCCGTAGGCTTAAAAAGTTTTCTTCGCGCTATGCCTATTTGGATTAGAGAAAAGTTATTTCTACGCAAGATAATTCACAATGAATTCAAAGATCTAACCCAAGACAATCCACTAAAGATTCCGGTCTTATTCCCAGAACACCATTTATCTCATGCGGCTAGTGCATTCTACCCCTCACCATATGAAGAATCCGCCATTCTTACAATTGATGGGGTTGGAGAGTGGGCAACAGCAACTATAGGTGTTGGACAGGCCAAATCTATTAAACTTTTGAAAGAGTTGAGATTTCCGCACTCGATAGGACTACTCTATTCCGCTTTTACCTATTATTTAGGTTTTCGAGTAAATTCGGGAGAATACAAACTGATGGGATTGGCACCCTACGGTGATCCCCACTCAGAAGAAACTCAAAAATATAAAAAAATCATTCTCGAAAAAATGATTGATTTAAAACCCGACGGATCCGTTTGGTTAAATCAAAAATATTTCAATTATATGAGTGGCTTGAGTATGACCAAAGATGTAATGTGGGAAAAATTATTCGAATTTTCTCGCAGAGAACCTGAGAGTGAACTGAAACAACATCATTGCAACTTAGCACAAGCAATTCAGCAAATTACCGAAGATATAGTTCTGCAAATGGCACAGCATGCGCAAGAATTGAGCGGCCTTAAAAATTTAACTTTAGCAGGTGGTGTGGCCTTGAATTGCGTGGCTAACGGAAAATTATTACGGAGTAATATCTTTGATTCTGTATGGATTCAGCCAGCGGCTGGAGATGCCGGCGGTTCGCTTGGTGCCGCATTGGCCACTTATTATATTTATTTTGATAAAAATCGTTACATATCATCGAGCTCTACGGACGCTATGCAAGGATCTTTACTAGGTCCTGAGTCGACGAAACGAGAGATAGAATCAATGTCTCAAAAGTTTAATGCACCCTTTGAATTGTTTCATGACTTTAACGAATTAGCTGATAAAGTTTCTTCATTGATCTGTGATGGCAAAATTGTTGGTTGGCATCAAGGAAAAATGGAATGGGGACCTCGAGCATTAGGTAACCGTAGTATTCTAGCTGATGCTCGCAATGTTGGCATGCAGAGAAAATTAAACCTGAAAATTAAGCATCGTGAGTCCTTTCGGCCCTTCGCCCCCTCAATATTATTTGAGGATGTTGATCAGATTTTTAAGCTTAAAGATGAGTCCCCTTACATGCTTTTCGTGAGTCATCTTTTAGAGGAACATCGTGTTTATTCATCAATACACAACAAAACAATGCATTTATCAGAACGACTATCCATGCAAAGATCCCATTTCCCCGCAATCACTCATATTGACTTTAGTTCAAGAGTGCAAACGGTAAGCTATCAGACTAACCCCCGCTACCATATTTTACTTCAGAAAATTAAACATCTTTGCGGAACAGGAATAGTTATCAATACGAGCTTCAATATTCGTGGTGAACCTCCCGTTTGTACTCCAGAGGATAGTTATGTATGCTTTATGCGAACTGAGATGGATTACTTGGTAATTAATGATTTTCTTTTTGTAAAGACCCAGCAACCGGATTGGGTCGGAAAAGATACTTGGAAAAAACATTCTCTTCTCGATTAGGCCTTATGAAACTCAACCCAGATAAAGATAAATTGAAAATCATAGAGAGTATTTCGACGATCGCATTAGTTTTGACTCTGATGGCTTATTTTCTAGAGCTTAAACTTTTATACATAGCTAGTTCAGCACTAATTATTCTGAATTTTGCCACCTATAGGATATCCTTTTGGATTATCCAAGGTTGGTTCTATCTAGCACAAATCCTTGGTGAATATTTGTCACGTTTAGTGCTAATAGTTTTTTTCTATATTGTTCTAACACCAATTAGCTTGGTTTATCGAATGTTCAATGGCGATGTATTTGATCTTAAGCCCGGAAAGGATTCATATTTTCATGATCGTGAGGAGATTTTCGATAAAACGTATTTCGAAAGAATCTGGTGAAATGAGAAATCTATGTCAACCTTAAAAGAAGTATGGCAGTTTTTGAAAATCCGTAAAAAATGGTGGTTAGCTCCTAGCTTAATTATTCTACTGGTCTTGGGATTTTTATTCGTTGCGAGTAGTGGATCTGCAGTAGCTCCGTTTATATACACTCTATTTTAATTGCTTAGTAGTTATCCGCAAACTCCTGAGCACAGCGCCTTTAGCTTGAGAAGCCTTGGATCTGCGGGATAAGATGTGTTACTGCGCGAAAACCACTCGCATAGGTCTTCCCGTGTATCGATATCATTTCTCTGACACAGAAGTTCTAAGCCAAAACCCAACTTTTGCACTTTATCGATTGTTGCCTCCATCAAATATGGTTGAGACCAGGGCATTGAATCGAAAACCTCAGGTGTAAATTCATTCATACCAACTAGCGTGTAACCTCCATCTGGACTCGGTTGGAAAACTAATCTTTCAGTTTCGAGACATTTTAATGCTGAATCAAAATCTGAGCCGTCAAGGTACAAACTATCAGTTCCAATAATCAAAACTTTTTCAGCGCCAAGAGTGAACTGAGTTTTACAGAATTCACCCATTCTTTGACCCAGATCACCCTCTGATTGTTCCACAGTTTCAGCTTCTAACCCGATAATCGAGTTTAATCCTTCTAATCCGCCGGCTACGCACCAGATTACGCGCATATTCGAATATACCCTTAAAGTATCGTTAAGTATTTTGACCATTTCATAGTAAATATCCTTAGCCAACTCACTCCCTAGACTCCGCGCAAGGCGTGTTTTGACTGGCAGGCTGGACCAATTCTTTACAAAAACTCCTAAAATAAATGTTTGATTTTTCATCGCATTAACTTCGGATTGGACATTTCAATATGCTGACGAATAACTTGTTCTAGGCGTTCACCCAGATTCTTATCTACCCATCGAATTTTAGTCTCCATTACATTTAAAGCTCTCTGCCAACGTCGCTCTAGTACAAGACTACTTAAATATAGCTCATAGATTTTATCATACCAAGGATTAATCCCTTCATACTGAGGATTCGAGCCGATAACTTTTTCTGCTAGGTTGATGACCTTTTCATATCTAGTGCGATCATATTCCAATCTCATCAACCAAGCTGTGTAACGTTCAGAAAAAGAATCAAGAGCTAAGGATTGATAAGCAAACATCCTCGATTTCGAGAGGTTCCCCTCCTTTTCACTCATGCATGCCATTTGAAATGGTATTTCTGCTTCACGAGGATATCGGGTCCGGAGGTATTGCCCCCAATCCATTAATACTTCTCTAGCTTGCTTATCGTCAGCAAATCTATCGCAGAAAAAAACATATAGTTTAGAATCCTGCTTCCAGAAAATATTAATTTTAGAAAAATGATCAAATGGTAATGTCTTATCTTTTACCGCTTGCGAAGTTAATTTAGACCACTGAAATTGATAGAAAGCTAATAAGCCAACTATAATTAACCCAAGGAACCATATGTAATTTCTTGATCTAAAGTCTCTTGGTCCCTCTAATATAATATCTTCATCTACTAAAGCAAGACAAATTGCAAATATGCTAGCCACTACGAAATAACTGAAGGATTGATTCGTACTTGAATTGACTAAACAAGCCATTATAAAGGCTAACAAAATCGGGTCTTGCTTTCTCCTAAAGAGAGCTAATCGTAATCCGAAGATGATCCAAACACCTGTTAGAATTAAACCCGCAATTCCCAGTTCGCACCATATTTCTAAAATATGATTGTGAGCATATAACGGATATTTACCCCCGAGTGTCCGATAGAAAGGATATTCAAGATGAAATGTACCTGCACCTGATCCAGTTAGCCATTCAGACTTCAAGTAATTTTGGATTCCTTTTAGTAATTCTACTCTTTGATTAACGCCTAATTCAGCAG
>CAZRWM010000065.1:0-2314 GCA_964603885.1 uncultured bacterium | reverse complement strand
AGAAGATTAGGATTATCAAATAGGCCAAAAGCTCGCTTAAGTGAGCCCTCAGGCACCCAATACAATGGCTGAATTTCTGGACTAACAAAAACTTGATAAACTGATCCTAAACAGTTAACTATTAATAGCCCAATAATAACTATTGAAAGACTTTTCCTTTGTGAAGAATTCAGACAACATCTTGTGTAGAAATAAATTGAAGCAACTAGAAAATAATGAGCGAACATAAATAGAGTTCGATTCCAATGGAGGCCGCTGGAGAAATCTAAAGAAATCAAAATCAGTAATGCTGTCAGTGATGCTAAAAAAACGCTTCTGTAGGGCGTAAGTGGTGGATAAAAAAAGAAGAATATACTCCAAAGAATCATAAGATAAGGCGTTGACAAGAAGCCTTGGCAGATAATTCCCAGAGATAATAATAGGGTTAGTTGAATTAAATTCAAATTTGGTAGAGTAGTCGATTTGTTCATGGGATATTTATCCCCGATCTACCACCTGAGGTACTCTGAAAAATTTATCACGTGTGCGACTGGAGTTTATCAATGCTTGCTCGTTACTTAAGCTTTCACGAATTTCATCATTGCGCATTATATTTCGCTTAGAATGCACAAAATCTGTGGGCTCCAAAGTCTCGGTATCGATGGAAGACAACTGATCTACGTATTCTAAAATTTTGGAAATCTGTGAGCGAAATTCCTCTAACTGGTCATCTGGAAGGTCAAGACGAGCTAATGCCGCCACTTTTCGCAAGGTCTGTAAGTCCATTTTCCTCAATCCTCTTCGGTTAAAATACGATTTCGGCGACCCATAAATTCCTGCAAAATTTGACGAGCATACTCGGGAGCATGATTAATTAAGTCTACCAACTCCGTATCAACCCTGGACAAGCGTCCTGACAAAATCCTACACAAATTCAAAGTCACCTTGTAGGCGATTATAGAGCCAAAATCAATCAATTGCTTAAAATCAGGTTTATGAATAATTAATAAGCGAGTTCGTTTACGAGCAATAGCACTAGCCGTTCGATTACTTACTTCCTCATTTATGAGAGTCATTTCCCCAAAAGCATGATTTTCATGAAATCTTGCCAATGTTTTATAACTTTTTTCATCGAGTTGTTTGACGATATCGACAGTACCCTCGAGTACAATGAATAGTGAATCTCCTGGGGTACCCTCTTTGAAAATCAACTCATTCTCTCGAATAACCTTTGTGTTTGTAATCTGCATTAAGGTCTCAGCCTCATAAAGATTGAGATTACTGAAGAGCGGAATTTTTTGGACCCGCTCGGGAGTTAATCTAAATTTAAGATCTTTGGCCATAAGTCATCCTGTAAGCATCATTCTATAATTCTTTGATAGTTAAAAAAAGCCCTCAAAGCCTTTTAACGAAAAAGCTACCCTCTTAGAAACATCAAAAGTGACATATATGATTATCACGTAGCTTTTTTGCATACAAGCCTTGTAGCTTTACAGCCCATTACCGATATGCTTAAATGAAACTTCTTTAGCGTCTATCCAAGCGTAGGGAGCCTAACATGACAAAATCTTACATCCTTCTATTATCGTCAATTGCTTTCCTGGCATTCTCTTCCATGGCGGAAGCCGTGAAGCTACAGTACAAATACGAGAAAAATGTTCCTGTGGTTTACGAGCTAGTCATGGATAGTTCATCCAGCTTTGTGAGCCCCGACAGTGGCAAACGAGAAGTAAAGATGAAAACTATCATTCGAATGAAGCAGGAGCTGATTGAAGAAGATAAGGAAGGTAATCTTAAAGTAGCAATGACAGTTTTAAGTGCCGAACAAGAGGTTAATGGGGTGAGAAAGCCTACCAATAACGCAATGAATCAAACTCAAATCGTTCGAATGAGAAAGAACGGTAAGTTGCTCTCTGCTTTGAGTCAAGGGCCAGGACAGTCCGTGGGTGAAAATGCAATGCAAATGGTCTTCCCGGAAGAGGTATTGAAAGCTGGAGACACCTGGACGCAGCTTAAGGATATTGCGCAGCCGATTCCCGTGGAAACTAGAACATTGTATAAAGTGACCAAAATAGCAGGGAATGAAGTTACAATCTCATCAATTATGAAACTCAAGAACTCGGGCGGAGATGCCGTTCAAGCCATGACTAAAGGAAATACTGTCTTTGACGCTAAATTGGGCCGAATCAAAGAAAGTTTTGCAGATTCAAAATTTCAATTCGAAATTCCACTGAAAGTGCCAGGCCTACTTCCCAATAACTCGAATGTAAAGGTAAGCATGCACATGCAAATGGCCATCAAAGAGGTTAAACCAGAAAGTAAAAAAGACTAAGTA
>CAZRWM010000064.1:0-13249 GCA_964603885.1 uncultured bacterium | reverse complement strand
TCTTCTGAAAGAACAAATGCCTCCAAAGAAGACGTTGACTCTACTCACTCTGACTCTAATTCCACTACGAATGACCCCTTAGAGAAAAGTACTACAAATATTAAATCTTCAGATTCTCCTTCTGAAGCTGGCACTGAAGTCGAAGTTGATAAATCAAGTGACCCATCATCAGATATTCAAACAGTTGATGAACTTGCAAAGCAAAAGAAGTCAGCTGAGTCCCACGAGGTTGGTCGATCCCAAGAGTTGAGTTCTGATTCTGAGCTTAATGCTTCCATTACAGTTTCTGAGAAAATTGAGGAAGTATTAGATGATTCTTCAGCTGATGACGTTGTAGAGAATGTAAAGGATGGTCCTGAAAATCGAGAGTCGATAGAGTTGGCAGATTCCGAAGTTAGTGAAACTGATGATACTGATTTAAATAGTACAGATAGTTTGTTTGAAGTCGAAGAAAATGCTCAAATCGAATCTCTAAATGAAGATCTGTTAAAAAAAGATGAACAAATTTCTGATGAAGATGATACTGGTTCGGTAGAGAGTGACGAACTACTTTATGAAAGTGAGTCATCGACGAGTTTTACAGAAAGCTTTGGGCAGGAAAGTGATGATCTGACTGAGCAAATTTTATATTTAGATTCACTTGTAAGTGAGCTGGAGTTCGTAGATGACGAAATTATGGAGTCTGAAGTAAGCGACCGTGTTTCAGCTGAAGTTCACATAGAAACCACGAAAGAGCGTAAGGAGCGTTTGGAGCAAGCTAAGTCGGAAATTGATGACGAATCTGATAATGAGGAAGAGGACTCATCATCAGCATCCGAAAAACAAGACACTTCCATTAGATACCCTGAAAAAAAGAGACCTGAAGATCCTTACGTGATGATAGTGGTTAGTCAAGACCAACTTGAAGCTCGCTTGGTTCTTTATCCACACGAAGAAGATTTTCATTCTGCTGGAGAGATCAAAAAAGAACTTGATCAAGCAGGAGTAGTCTTTGGTGTAGAGCATAGGAGAATTGCAGAACTAATAGATCAAGTAAATAATGATCGAAAAGCTGCCTTAGGAGAAGTTGTTGCTAAAGGTCAACCTGCAATAGCTGGCAAAGATGCTGAAATCTTGTACGAATTTTCATTAGAGCAGCCTGAGCTTGTTATTGTTGAAGATGAATTTGGGAGAGTGGACTATAAAGATATTTACCAGATAGATTCTGTTCAAGAAGGTGATTTAGTTGCAACTTTGGTTCCGGCTGAACCTCCCGAAGATGGTACCAGTGTTTTAGGAACTGCTATCACTGGCAAACCTGGAATGGATACCAGAGTTATGAATGGTAAGAACTGCTTTTTTGATGAGGGTGATTTACGCTTCTATGCCGAAATAACGGGTCAACCTTTGTTAAAAAATAATAAGATAGTCATAGTTCCAATTTTTACAGTAGCAGGTGACGTGGATCTGAGTGTAGGTAATGTCAACTTTTTAGGAAGCATTGTTGTAAACGGTAATATAAATGCGGGTTTTACGATCACAGCAGCGGAGGACATACGCGTTTTAGGTAATGTTGAAGGCGCATATCTAAAGGCAGGAGGCGAAATTGCTATAAAAAAGGGATTTATTGGTGGTGATAAAGGCGAGTTAAGTGCTGTTAAGCATATTACTGTGAAGCATTGTGCTAATGGAACCATGAAATGTGATGGTGACATTTTGGTAGAACAATATGTCCTCAATTCAGATGTTAGCTGTAAAGGTAAGCTGAAAAGTATGACTGGTAAGGGTTGTATAATTGGTGGTTTGAATAGAGCAGTTAAGGGAATAGAATGCTTGAGTCTTGGTTCAGAACTGGGTGTCCACACTAATGCTATTGCCGGAGATAATTATTTAGTCGCAGAAATGTTAAAGAAAATAAATCTGTACCTTAAGTTGTTTCACGAGAGAATGAAAAAAATTCGCAAGGCAATTGATATTTTCACTCAAAGATTAAGTGACAAATCTGACCTAAAGCCAAAGATTCAGAAGCTCCAACAAATACTAAAACTATTGATTCAACGCGAGCAAGTCTTGAAGACTCAGAAAGAAAACCTATTAAAACGTTTAAATCTGAAGTGCGATGCAAAAATAAAAGTTAAAAATACTGTATTTCCAAATGTCAAAATAGTAGTTGGTAACTCAATTCTAAAGATTAACGATGCGTTAATTGGCTGTGCGTTCTCTGAGGATAAATATAAAAGCGTAATACATTTGGGGTCCTATGAGTAGATTAGAGTTAAGTAGTAGCAGGATATTAAAGAAATCTACATGGAGCATTTGAATGGATGAATCAAAGAGAGACGAATTTTATGATTTATGTAGTAATCGACTTGAGTCGGTAAGACTTACTCATGTTGAAAACGAGGAAGTAAGTTTCACATCTAAGGTTTATTTTATTGATGAGAAGAAAATCGAGCTAACTTTTAAGAAAGTGAAGGGCGAATTCCCAGAGATAAAGCCCGAGGATAAATTAGACTTTAAGGGCGCTTTGAGTGATGGAAAGCAATTATTGTGTTACGTAACAGTAAAAATTGTTAGGAAGTCAGTAGATTCTAGTAAGCCATCGATCTTGGAAGTTCATTGGCCAGATGATTTCGCAAAGAAACAGATGCGTCAAGATGTCAGGGTAAGAGCTGCAGTGAAGATTTTATTTACTGGTGAACTGGATGAGAATCGACATTTTCCAGAAGATAAAATTTCCTCTGGAATCCTTTCAGATATTTCCAGAGGGGGATGCTTCGTACTTACCAGAGATAAAATTATTTATAAAGGCAAACCTATTTTTCTTTATATCTATGTTAAAAATGATCAGGATGAGATCGTCATTAATACAGTTATCCCTGGTCGGGTAGTCGTTGTAAAATCTATCGGGAATGACAAATCAGTAAAGTGTCAGGGTATGGCGGTCAATTTCCTAAATATGAGTAAACAAACAGAGGATAAGTTAGTCAATTGGATTTTTGAAGAGCAACGTAAGCAATTGGCAGTGCGACGGAGTCAATGACAAATAAATCATGAATAGGGTGTAATCTGTGGCATCCCGAATAATGAGTAAGTATAATTCGGAATGACTTGATCTTGAGTTTAAGCAGGAAAATATGATTTTGATTGTAGATGATGAAGAGTTGGTGAGTGGAACTTATCAAGATTTTTTAGAATTAGAGGGTTACCCTGTAGAAATAGCAGACTCTGTAGCGGTGGCTCGGCAAAAGTTAAGTAAACAGAGATTTGATTTGGTAATTACTGACTACAAAATGCCCCGCGAGGATGGCTTAGATTTGATTAATTACTTAAACGATAATTTCCCAGAAGTAAAAGTTGTAATGATTACGGGTTTTCCCGAAAAAAAAGCAACTAACGAAGCTTTTAGAGGAGGAATTGTCGAGTTTCTTTTCAAGCCTGTAGAGAGAGAAGAGTTGATTCATACAGTTAAAAAATTGATGGTTCAGCAAAAGATTGCCCAAAATGATCCGGAAGATGCGACAATTGATGAGATACTAAAGGATTTGAATGAAGCCTTGTAGTTTAGCGTGTTTTTTTTTGATCGTATTATTTACTTCTCTGCACAATAGTTCAATTGCCTGTGAAACCTTTCAGGAGGGGAATCAAGCTTATTTTAGTGGTAATTATGAGCAAGCCCAATCATCTTATGAGCAATGTCTCAATGATCCTAGCTTTGCGATTCACCTAAATCTTGGTAGTACCTTTTATAAGTTAGGGGAGATGGGTAAGTCTCATTTTCACTTTTTAAAAGCTTTTCAACGTAACCCCAATCACCAGAATTTGTCCTTTAATCTAGGTTTAGTTCAGGAATCATTATTGGATCAAGAGCAGCCCGAGTTTTTAGAGCAAGTCATGAGTAGTGGATCTTTTGAATATAAGATATTATTTTTTTTCGTGTTGTTAATTAGCCTTGGTATTGTTATGCGGTCAAAATGGGGTTCTTGGTTACTTTTTCTTGGAATTTTATTGTTTGTTTCATGGACAATTTATCAATGGAGTTATCTTGTGGAGCCACCTAGTTATGCTGTGGTAATGGAGAATCGTCAATCAATATTCTCGAACCAAAACTTGCATTCCTCTCTACTTACAGACGTCCATGCCGGAAAGCTGCTTAGAATTGTTTCAGAACATGGAGATTGGATACAGGTAATGGTCCAGCCAGGGCTTCAAGGATGGGTGCCATCCAACGTTGTCGGCATACTGTGAGGAGACTTTATGAGTTGGAAAGAGCTTTTACTAAGTAAGCAGTACTTGTTTCACAAAGATAATGGACTAACCTTACTTGAGTCCGGGAGTCTCGGAGAGGCAAGGATAGAGTTTGAAAAAGCCTTAAGTATATTACGCAGAATAAAGTCCTTGGAAGAAGAAGAACTGGAAATCAAACTTGAAACAATTTCTAGGTCATTGACAAACCAGAGTGTAGAAACTGCTCGAGAATTTTGGAATGAAGGAGATTTAGATATGGCTCTTAACTTCTTTCAAAATGCACTAGGTACTGTAAGAAATAATATCCTCAAAGATGAACTGATTGTAGAAATTTCAAGACTTAAGCTCGAGATACAGCCCAGTGAACAGATCTCGTCACTTCAAAATGAAGTTAGAAACAGTCCTGGAAAAGTTGAAAAAATATTTGATTTAGCCATGGAGTATGCTCTTGCAGGTTTCTACGAACAGGCTATTCATGAGCTCAAGCAGGTATTGGAAATCGACCCGAAGAACGAAGAAGCATATCTAAGACTAGGTAATGCCTATGCTGATACTAATCATTTTATGGAAGCCCGTAATGCCTATCAGAATGGTCTAGAATTAGATGGCGAATTGAGTGCTCAATTCGAATATAGACTTGGACAAATCTTTTTTAACTGTCAAGAATTCAAAGAATCTGAAAGATTTTTACTGAAGTCTTTAGAGAAGGACGGTGAGCATATCGACGCATTAATGACCTTAGCTAGGCTTTACAGACGATTAGGATCGAGAGATCAAGCTATTGATTATTATGAGAGAGTTTTGGCTCTTGATCCCGAGGATGGTCAAACTATGCTTACGGTGGCGACTCTTTGGGAAGATTCAGGTTATATAAAGAACTCAAGAGAAATATGGCGAGAGATTCAAGAGAAAAATTGTGATCCTATCTACAAAGAAGAGGCTCGAGAAAAGCTTTTATTTTACGAGTCTCAGGTTTGATCTAAATCGTTCTATTTCTCAAATTTATCATCTTGGCATAGCCTGAGTCATTATCGTTTTATGTTGATAGCGGTTTGTAAGGCGGCATCAGACGTTGAGATAGCCTTTGAATTTGCTTGGTACGAACGCTGAGTGATGAGTAACTCCGTAAACTCTGTAGGTAAATCAACATTTGAAAGCTCTAAAGTCTGATTTAGAATCAAACCTCTTGTCGCAGAGTTTGGCGCGCCTATTGAATTTTCATCAAAGCCAGCGTTAGCACTCAAAGAAAACAGATTGCCACCCTCTTTGGAAAGCCCATTTGCATTTCTAAAGATAGCTAATCCGATTTGTCCGATATCACGCTCTTGTCCATTTGTATATCTACCTTGTAGAGTCCCGTCTCCTGTAGATGTAATACTAGTAAACATGAGATTTCCGGCCTCATAACCGTCGGTCTCTCTTACCGCGGTGGAAAAAGGTCCTCCGAATCCAGTGACCAAATCAAGGTCATAGTTCACTCTCAGATTTCCAGTTTTTAATGCGCCAGTGGAAGGTATTAAAGTTGGTATCTGATCAAAAGCGGTTAGTGGTACTTCGTTTGTAAATTCGATGTTATTTATTGTTCCTTTAATCTCAGGAATATTACTTTTTGCCTCCTGGAGTCTGCCTTGATCATTGAAAAAAATTGTTCCCTGATTACTTCCATTGAAGAGTTCCTCGTTTAATTTAGATAGCTCGTCTTCGGTTATACTGTCAGGGTCAGCCACTTGAACCTTTTCAGGATCATAAGGCCTTCTTGCCATTTCTTGAATTGTTTTGTGATTGGCTGGTAAAATAAGCTCATAAAACGCCCCTAACCCCTTACGTTTAGCAAAAACTTGAAATTCGAGTTCCTCTTCATTAACTAGCTCGTCCTTTAGTTGTTCTTCAAGTTCTTCTATTTCTATTCCAGCTTCATTAGCTTCATCAATTTGTTCTTTTGTAGGCAATTTTCGAGTAATTTCGGGATCATCTATCTCAAATTTTGCTATACCAACCTCGAGTCTCTCAATATCCGCAGGCCTCGTTGCTAAGGCGGGCATGTATGATATGGCCTTGTTAATAAAGCCATTTTCGGAGAAGGTAATTTCTCCCCTCCGTGTATCACCAAAAATTGCTTGATTGGCCTCTTCAAGATCTAAAAGTGAGGGACGATCGGGGTTTAGAACTAGATTATCTTCATCTTGTAGATATAGCTGAATCAGTGGATCCGTTACCGGAAGACTAGTACGGTAATACCAGGTATTTGTTTTTTTATCTACATGCTCGAAGGTTATTCCAGCGGAATGTACTTGACCTTCATTATCTATCAGATTTGTTTCGGTGGTATGGACTCTACCTCCTACAAAGACAGAATTGAATGTTCCGACAGGCATGGTCCCATACCCTTGTTCAGTTGGTATTCCTGGCCTCAAATTAAGATCTATATTTCGTTTAATTGCATCGGAACTAATATTTAGATGAGCAGGCATTGTAACATCAGTAGTAGTACTGACTTTTGGGAGTGTAACCGTCATTGGACTTTTTACGGTTTCACCATCTTTGTTAACACTATCATAGAAAAACGTGATAGTACGAAGAAGACCGCGTTCATCGGTCTGAGTTTCAATATTATCCCCACCACTGATTTCCCAATTAAGAATGTCACCCAGATCGTTAAAATAAACTTGAAGTTTAAGTTTTTCCTCCCCCTTGTGGAGAAGTGAGATTTCATATTGATCGGGATCAATTCTTTCTATAGATTGGGCGATATTCTGAATATCCTCATAACGATCTGTGATATTGACTGTAGGATTACCTACCTCCAAACTTCGAACATGAGATTCGTGATCTAGATTACTAGCAAATATAAGGTTAGTTGTTGGCTTGAAAGGAATACTTTCAACCTTATCAAATTGTACTTTTTCTAAGGGGCCTTGAGTATCAATTGTGGTAGTTCCATTTCCATTCATTGTCGCAGCAAAACCTTTGATGAATGCCCCATTCGTCTCTTGGACAACATGTTTATTGGCATCGATCGCTAGATTTCCATCTCGTGTGTAAAGTTGTCTGTCTTCCCTCTCGACAATAAAATAGCCATCATCTTTAACCGCTAAATCAAGTAGATTGCCAGTACGAGTATATTCACCAGGTTTCATATCAAGATCAATTTGGGCACCTACTAAACCATATCCCTGGGTGGTGGGTTCTAAGAATGATGTGTTTCCGCTGTTAGGTACAGCTGCACTCTGAATAGACTGGAAAGATTCAATGAATGTAACTTTGGATCGCCTAAATCCGATTGTACTTGCATTAGAGACGTTATTACTTATAACGTCTAACTTATTTTGATAATTTTTTAACCCTGTGGTCCCTACACGAATATCATTAATAAAGGACATATTAATTCCTCCATCACTTTGACGACATCCATGTGCCAACGACAAAAGTAAACAAAAACAAACGTACACGATACCTATCGGCATAAAGCTGTTGCTTCATGATAGAATTTGATTTTCACGGAGGATTTTACATTGTATAACTTCTTGATTTCAGCGTTCTTTTGTATTTTCATCTTTTTCGGCTGGATAGCAAACAATCATTTGAACCAAATGGAGTATCTATGTCTACTTTATGGTGTTCAAATTAATAATTTATTCACTATGGGCAACTTGAAGCTAAGCTTTCGTGTAGCCTACATAATTCTGGGTTCAGGTTTAGTTCTTATACTGATGAGGAGGATATATGGTTTGGAGTCGTAGCCGTAGCGAGAAATTGTACGAGCAAGCTTGTACTCTACTGCCTGGCGGCGTAAATTCGCCGGTACGATCTTTCAAGGGAATGGGTACTGCCCCGGCTTTTATACAATCTGGTCGAGGAGCTTATTTAATCGATGAGGATGGACATGATTATGTGGATTATATATGCTCATGGGGAGCTCTACTTCACGGACATAGCCATCCGGAAATCCGTGCATCTCTAGAAAATCAGTTATTGAAGGGGTGGACTTATGGAGCTCCAACTGAGATCGAGATACAATTAGCTAGTCTTGTTAGAGAAATGATGCCATGTATGCAAATGATGCGGATGGTTAATTCTGGAACTGAGGCTACGATGAGCGCAATTCGGTTAGCCCGTGGTGTCACTAATCGTAAAAAGATTATCAAATTTAATGGCTGCTATCATGGTCATGGTGATAGTCTACTTGTCCAAATGGGCTCTGGTGGTTCAACTTTCGGTGAGCCTAACTCGCCGGGAGTGTTAGCTGACTTAGCTAAGCATACACTTATTGCTGAGTATAATAACCTTGAACAGGTAAAGAATTTATTTACTGAATATGGCTCGAATATTGCGGCGATTATTTTAGAACCTATTCCTGGTAATATGGGTCTTCTGTTTCCTCACGATGGCTTCTTAGAAGGTTTGAAAACATTATGTAATGAGTTTGATAGCTTATTAATCTTTGATGAGGTAATGACTGGTTTTCGTGTATCGCAAGGTGGTGCATGTGAGGTTTATGGAATTGAGCCTGATCTTGTTTGCTTAGGTAAAGTAATTGGCGGTGGTTTGCCTGTAGGAGCTTACGGTGGCAAGCGCGAATTTATGGAACAAGTTTCCCCCTTAGGTGGAATCTATCAAGCTGGAACCTTGTCAGGTAACCCACTGGCCATGGTTGCGGGTCATGAAACCCTCAAAAGATTAAGGAAAATTAATCCTTGGGAAAAATTTGAGGAATACATGACTGAATTAGGGAATGCGCTTCAAAGTGCAGCCAAACGTCACGATATTGATGTGCAGTTTAATTCTATGGGATCTATGTTTGGCTTTTTCTTTCATTCGGGACCTGTTACCACTAAAGCTGAGGTGGACCAGTGTGACTTCTTAACGTTTAAGCATTTTTTTGTTGGAATGTTAGAAAGAGGGATTTATTTTGCTCCATCTCAATATGAAGCTGGATTTTTATCGACTGTACACGAAATTGAAGAGTTGAAGCGAACGATAAGTGCAATTGACTCTTGTTTCGAAAATTTAGATTCTTAAAATTTGTCTCACATTTCAATATTCTGCGAGTATAATATGCGGGGTCAGACCTGGTTTCCTTGAACCGGGTTGATGGGTTAGCATAGTGACAAACGGAAAAGACCGGTTCAAGAATGATTTCTGTCTCAATAGATGATATCGAAGAGGGTATGGTGTTAGCAGAAGATGTTGCACACAATGCCTCAGTCATAATGACGCGTGACACTGTTCTCAAGTCATCACATGTGGAAAGTCTTAGAAAGTTTAATATTACCGATGTTTTAGTCAGAGATATTGAGGGTGAGAAAATCGCTGACGAAAAGATCAAGTCGGCACATAAGTCGATGGCAGGTCTCGGTAAGAGAATGTTTCGTAAAGGTGAGTTCGTATGTGTGCAAGGAGAATCCTCTGAAGAGCTTTACATAATGTTGGACGGTGAACTGAACGTTATTTTTACAGATCCGGAACATTTTACCAGTGGTATGGATTCTGTAGACAAAATCCCAATCATAGAAAAACATGGCAAAATAGTTACAGTAATCAAAGGTAGAATGATCAACTTTGGAGAATTAGGTGCATTATTGGGAGAGCGCCGGACTGCAACTATAGTTACCAAGATAGACTCAGTAATAGCGCGAATACCAATTGCCCGTGATGGTTTTAACAAAACAATTCTGAAAAATCCCAAGCTCGGAATCAATATAGCTATAACAATAGCAAAAAGGTTGAAAGATATTAATGTATATATAGCCAAATATAATTCTGTATTATCGCAAGTAGATAGTATGATTCGAGAATTCTCAACGATTTACGTAACTATAGCAGGGAAAGTTCTTAAACATGCAATTGCTACTAAGGATAAGAATCTTGAAATTATTCATGATCAGTTCAAAGTTTCTCCACTTTATAATCGTCTACTAAAATATAAGAAGCAAAGTATTAGCTCTCAGACACTAGAGGCCGCTAACTCAGAGGAGATTTCTGAAGATTCCGAAATCTTCAAGCATGGAAATCTGATAAATAAGAAACCTGGAGAAATAATTTGTTATCAAGGAGAAGTTGGTGACAAAATGTACATCTTGGTATCGGGAAAATTAGGCGTATTCGTTGGAGATAAAATAGTTGCATGCTACAACACAAGAGGTGAGGTTATTGGTGAAACATCTGTTCTATTAGGTTATGCGTCAGCAGTAGAGGGCTTTGATAAAAGGACTGCCACTGTCAAGGCGATAAGCAGGAGTAGATTAATGAGCATTGATGCCACAGAAATTGATAGCCTCGTAGAGACAAATCCTTCGTTAATTTTACATATTACTAAGAAGCTAGCAGATCGACTAAAAAGCTGTAATAATGTTTTTATTGAAGCACAAAATGATGTAGAAGATTACATGAATAAGCTTGCAATCAAAGAGGGTTCTTGCGGAGCAGAGATTGAACGAATTCTGGATTTATTTATGGAAAATGTGAATCTGATTGAAATTTGCTCTTCAGAAGTGAAAGTTTTGAAAAAAATGTATGAGGCTATTAACTCTAAGCACAAAATACTGAGCGAAAGGCTCGGAGGTCTATCAAATTTAAAATCATGAATGTAAGTCAGTGGTTGTACCGTGAGGAAATTGAATCTACAAACGATTGGATGAAAAATAACCATGACCGTTTACCAGTCGGGACATGCATTTATGCTGAAACTCAAAATAGTGGAAGGGGAAGGGGTAGCAACACATGGCAATCACCGAAGGGTGGTTTATACTTTTCCTTACTTCTTTCAAAGGGGCCGCTTTTACCTGATAACGAATTATTAATGTCTCATTTTTCACATCATGGCAGGAATTTTTTGAATAAGCGTTATAAATTAGAAATTAGCTTTAAACCACCCAATGATTTATACGTGGAAGACCACAAATTAATGGGGGTTCTTATTGATAATGTTTTTCTAGGTAATAGTCTGGTAGCTTGTATTCTGGGTGTTGGTCTTAATGTTAACTCAAAAATGTCAAATACTAACTTTCAGAACGGAGTGAAGGCCATTAGTTTGCGAGAATTAATCAAAAAGGAGGAGAGCTTAAGTATTGATAAGCTAATGGTAAATATGATTGAGACTTACGACATAAGTAATTTAATCCGTATCTAGAATGCATGATTTAAGTATTAAATATAGTCTTAATGATCTCTCGCTGCGTGTTAAGAAACCACAGGTTGCTTGGGTTTCAGATGCAGGGATTACAGAGTGGTGTACATCAGATTTCGTAAAGAGTTTTCCTCTAGGTAGGTTGCTAGACTGGTTTTTATATAAGAAGATTTTAAGGCACTTAGATGAGATTATCTCCGAGTTTGGACCCAAGCTTGAACGAATAAAGTATTTTAGAGCTCCTTTCAAAAAGCTAAGTCCAAATATTTCGAGTAATCAAATGAATGAGTTGCGGGCAATCATTGAATATAGGTTACCTGATGAGTTTACCGATTACGTAATTGAACTAGAAAGTTCAGATACAGGTCTCTACCTAACTGAGTTGTCAAAGTTCTATCTATATTTTGCTAACCATCTTCCTAAAATGGAATTTACTGATTGTTTACAATACACTGAGAAAGTGTGCCTCCGCAAAGATGAAGTCATTACAAAAGAGTGGGATTTACCATACACTTTTGAGGTTCAAAGAATTGACTGGCTGGGTATACCGACCGAGTCGACGAAAAGATGGATGATGCAATTAAAAGATTGTTTCAAATTTGACGACGCCAGTGAATGGTCCTTCCTTGAAAGTGGTTTTGATTTATATCTTATTTCTAACAATCATTGGTCTATCTGGATTCAAGGTGAGTTAACAAGTTGGGAATTGGCTTTGATTTGTATTAAGTTACTTTCCGAGGTGTATCCTCATAGTAGTAGTTTTGATCAAATCACTTCACTTATTGCTCGAAAATGCTGTCCATGGCCACAGAGTAGAGTTGAGGTTTGCTTAACTTGAGATACATGAGGTTTTTGCTTCCTTTTGCTGGTATTACTCTCTTCGCATATCTATTGTTTAATTTATCTTGGCAGAAAGTATGGACAAGTGTGATGGCTTTGAAGTGGTGGCAATTATTGCTACCTGCAGTATGTGCATCTTCAGGTATATTTATAAAGGCAATCCGTTGGAGCTTACTGCTAGGTTGTGATTTAGATAAAAAAAAACAAGCTAGAGATATATTTTTAGCTTCTGTATTTTACGGGATGGTCACGCCCGGTCGAGTAGGCGAATTTGTTAAAGTGCAATACCTAAAAGATTTAGGTTACACGTATAGAGCAGGTCTTTTCTACACTATTTATGATCGTTTTTTTGACATAATGATTCTGTGTACTTTCGGTGCTTTCGCTTGCTTCATATTTGGGTTTTGTTCAATTTGGTTTTTAGCTCTGATTCTTTTTATTCTATTCGGAGTAGCCAGGCTACACTTTAAGATAGCAAATATTCACCTGAACGGTAGTGTAAGCGGGATCAAATATACCCAACTATGTTTGATAACTATATCGGCTTATTTAATATATGCCGCGGGTCTCCCAATAATTTTAGGGGTTGTTAATGTGGCTGAATTTTTGACAATTATTCTTGCTGTTCTTGTAGGTAATTTAGTATCGCTAATACCTTTGTCTTTTCATGGTTTAGGTACTAGAGAGTCTGTATTCTTTTTATTTTTAGATTGGTTTTCCAATGAGGTGTTGATGGTAGCCTCAATTACTCACTTCTTCACCAGTTTTTTTGGTACGGCTATTTTCTGTTCGCTATATTTGGGTGTTGGTCTAATGCCTAATCAAACTAATAGTGCTAATTAGATTTAAGTTCCGGGATAAATTATCCGCCTAGTAATTGTAAAGCTTGTTGAGGTAATGCATTAGCTTGTGCGAGCTGGGCAGTACCCGCTTGAATAAGGATTTGTGTCCTAGTAAAAGATACTGTTTCTACCGCGATATCTACATCTCGAATTCTGGATTCAGCAGCTTGAAGGTTATTTGTAGTTACCGTTAAGTTATTTATTGTGGATGTTA
>CAZRWM010000063.1:8603-13785 GCA_964603885.1 uncultured bacterium | reverse complement strand
CAAACAGATATTTTTCAACGGAGTGAATTATTGCGTCAAGCAGCTCAATTGGCTAGAAACGATGCCTCAAGAATTCTCCTCTGGTACAAAACAAAGGTTTATGCCGCTTATCCAGTTGTGCAGAATTTTAGACCCTTTCCAATGTATAACTCCAATAAATACTTGAATGTAAATCTTTTGACGCGTTAAGAGAGGTAAAAATATGGGTTTGAAATGTGGCATAGTGGGACTTCCAAATGTTGGGAAATCTACGCTTTTTAATGCGCTGACCGCTGCCAAAGCAGAAGCATCTAATTATCCTTTTTGCACGATTGAACCTAATCAAGGGATTGTAAAAGTTCCTGATTTTAGATTGGATAAATTGGTAACTTTAGTCAACCCCCAGAAAACTATTCCAGCCGTCGTAGAATTTGTAGATATCGCAGGTTTAGTAAAAGGTGCTGCAGATGGAGAGGGGCTTGGTAATAAATTTTTGGGTCATATCAAAGAGGTGGATACAATTATTCATGTCGTTCGATGCTTTGAAGATGAAGATATCACTCACGTTCATGGAACCGTCGATCCATTAGAGGATGTTAGTGTAATTGAAACTGAACTCATTATGCGAGATCTAGAGACTGTGGAAAATCGAACCAAAAAATATAATAGAGGGGCGAAAGGTAAAGAAAAAGAAGAAAATGAATTTATGTTTCGGCTGAAAGATCTTTTGGAAGATGGTAAGTGGTTAGCTCATGAGGATTTTAGTCAAGAAGAACATGAGTGGATGAAGCCGTTGTTTCTTATCAGTGCTAAACGAGTGCTTTATGTGGCAAATGTTTCAGAGGATGAATTATCGAGCGAGGGTGGAACGCACGTTGAAGCTTTACGTTCGAAAGCTGAGGAAGATGGTAGTTTACTCGTAAAAATTTGCTCTAAAATTGAGGCTGAAATTGCGGAGTTAGAGACCGAAGAAGAAAGAGCAGAATTTTTAGATAGTGTTGGTTTGCAGGAATCAGGATTAAATACACTAATTCGAACCGGTTATGATCTACTGGGTCTTCAGACGTACTTTACTGCTGGTGAGAAAGAGGTCCGTGCTTGGACAATTCCTAAGGGCGCGAGAGCACCACAAGCTGCAGGGGTAATTCATACTGATTTTGAAAAAGGCTTCATTAAGGCGGAAGTGATCTCATATTCAGATTACATCGACTGTGGAAGTGAGCAATTAGCTAAAGAAAAAGGTCTTTTACGTGTAGAAGGCAAGGAGTATGTTTTAAAAGACGGAGATGTGGTGCATTTCCGATTCAATGTTTAGTGATATGACTTGCGCCATATGTAAGAAAATAAAAGAGCATCATGATGGTTTGAACAACGCCAGTATTTTTGAGTTTGAAAACAGTATTATGGTTCTTGGGGAGCATCAGTTTCATAAATATTACTGCATGGTGCTAGCTAAGAAATGCATTCGTGAAATTCATCATCTAAGTCCAAATTTACGCCAGAAGCTGATGGAAGAGATTTTTACTGTAGGTTCGTTTTTAGAAGATTGGACGGGCTGCAACAAGATAAATTACTCTTGTTTAGGTAATGCAGTTCCGCATGTTCATTGGCACGTTTTCCCACGTTATTCAGATGATCCCGATTTTAAGTTGTCGCCTTGGTTACATTTCAATCGATTCAAAGACTTTGAACTCGACAAAGAAGAAACAAGGCATAGGGTGACAGACCTCTACAATGGACTCAAAAAATATTTAGCAAAGAAAGGGGAGCCTTTTGAAGCTTGAAGAATTGAAACAACTTAGAATAGCTTATGTACATGATTGGCTAACCGGGATGCGAGGCGGAGAAAATGTTCTTGAGCAGATTATAAAGGTATTAGGGCCACGAGATTTGTATACTTTAGTTTCAATCGAAGAAAAGTTATCCGATACCATTCGCTCCTGCAAAATCATTCCATCTTTCTTAAATAATCTCCCCTTTGCTAAAAATAAACACCAGCTATATCTCCCCTTTTTTCCACTCGCAATTGAGTCTTTCGATTTCAGTGATTATGACATAGTAGTGAGCACTTCCCATTGTGTGGCGAGAGGCGCCATAACCCGTTCACACACATTCCATTTTAGTTATTTGCATACACCAGTCAGGTATGCTTGGGATTTTAGTAAAATTTATCAAGCAAGTTTGAGACCTCGATTGTTGGTGGATCTAATATGGCCCATTTTTATGCACTATTTAAGAATATGGGACATCGCAGCTATTTCCCGAGTAGATCATTACTCCTGTAATGCAAGAAATGTGGCGCGTAGGATACAAAAAATTTATAGTCGAGAGTCCGAGGTAATCTACCCACCAGTGGATACGGGACGTTTCAACTTAGGAAGTAAACGAGAAGAGTATTTTTTTATTCTCGCTGCTCTCGTGCCGTATAAGCGAGTAGATTTGGCGGTTCGAGCTTGTGTTGAATTAGGGGTTCCGTTAAAACTTGCCGGAGTTGGACCAGAGGAGTCAAAGTTGCGAGAGTTGGCTGGTTCAGGTCGGGTAGATTTTTTGGGAAGAGTTGGGCACTCTGAGGCGGTAGAGTTATATCAAAATGCCACCGGATTTTTATTTCCGGGCGAGGAAGATTTTGGTATTACCCCTCTGGAAGCGCAAGCCTGTGGAACTCCGGTGGTCGCATATGCTCGTGGTGGGGCTTTAGAGACTGTTGTGGATGGAAAAACTGGAGTTTATTTTGGCGAACAGACTGTTGAATCTATGAAAATAGCTATTGCAAAATGCCAAAAAATTAAGTTTGATCGCTCTATTTTGAGAAATCATGCTCTACAATTTGCCAATGATTGTTTCAGGGAAAAGTTTGCAGAATCAGTTTGTACTTCTTACACGACTTATCTGAGTAAAATGGGAAATGCAGGACTTTAAGTTCGATTTAGTCGTTGTAAACTCTTCAGATTTAGATCTATTAAATCAAATTCAAGAGTTAGAAAAAATGGCTTTTGCGGAAGGTGGCGAGGATTACTGGACCTTGCGACCTATGGCTGAACAGCAGTTAATTTTAGCAGCCGTGAGTCAGAATACAGTTTATGCTCATGCTATTTTGTGGAAACAATGGAGCAATTCAAAGATTGCTTATTTGCATAGTTTCGTTGTTGATTCGTGTAAACAAGGAATAGGTCTTGGTCGTTCATTTTTTAGCCAAATCAAGCGATATTTAGTAAAATTGCAATTCGAAACTCTTCAGCTCACAATTGAAGATTCCAATGAGGCTGCAAAGAAAATTTATAGCTCAGAAACCGTATTGATAGAAAAAAGATTCATTAAAAACGCATATGGGCCTGGTGAAGACCGTTGGCATTGGACACTAGGCATATGAGACTTTTTATACACATCATAAGAGGATATAATATAGTTTGAAGTTACGCCTGAGGTTTGGTTGTGCGAAAGTTTTTTCTGGTAACGATATTCATTGGTTTTTTTTGTTTTACAAGTGTAAGTCAAGGTGGCCTCGGTAGTTTATTTCAGAAAATTTTAAGACCTGTATTCGAGCTCTCCGAAAAGATTTTAGGTCAAGCGATCGCAGCATCGGTAAAGCTTCAATATGGTGAATGGAAAAGTGATCCTGAAACGCAAGATTACGTGCAAGGTATATTCAAGAAAATCATCGGCGTTGCCGACAGACGAGATCTCAAATGGAGTCTGACAATCTTGAAACCAGATTTTGTAAACGCCTTTGCAGTGCCGGGTGGTCATATATATATTACTCGAGGTCTTCTACAAAAAATAAAGACTGATGACGAGCTTGCAGCTGTTCTCGGGCATGAAGTTGGTCATGTTGTAGCTAAACACTCAATGAAAAGTATAAAACATCAATTGGCTTATCAATTTATAATTAATAAATTAAACAAAAGAAGCGACAAGCTTAGAACTTTGGGGCAGGTGTATTCCGTTTTTGCAGGCTTGAGATACAGCCGTAAAAATGAGCATGAAGCAGATTATTATGGAGCAAGGTATGCAGCATTAGCGGGCTTCAATCCCCAAGGAATGGTAGATTTTTTGGGTGTTTTGAAGAAAATTAATCCCAAAGAACCCAATAGGATTGAAACTTCCATTCGGTCGCATCCTCCGACATCGAGGCGTATAAGGCGTATGGAGGAGTATATGACAAGTTTCCCTGCAGAGCACAAACGTCCCCGGCAGCTAAGCTATGATTATTCGGCGAAGTATCCTTCTAAGGCAAAGTCAGAAAAAAATAAAGTTTCGAAAATAGTTTCTGAACCAGATTCGCTAAAAAGCACCTCATCTACAGCTGATACTGCAAAGACTACTCCGTCGAAGATAATTGTGTATAAGCAATCTTTCGATGAGTCAAATAGTTTTGGTGTCTCTAAAGGTCTGAAAATTACACAGGACCAAGGAATCTACATTTTAGATAGTAAAACAAAATATTCTGGTCGATCTTCACAACGTTTAGCAAGTTATCGACCTAAGAACTTAGGACTTGTAACTGCAGAGATAACGGTTAAAAGTGGTACGCGTTACAGAGCAACTGTTTTCATAAAAACAAAAAATGTTACTGCTAAACCTAGTCCAATTGGATATGGTGCCTGTATCAATATTACAGAGTTAAGTGATCGACAATACTTAGGATCTCATTATGGTTTATTCTCGAAAACGGGCTCTTCTGGTAAATTTCAGAAGCTAAAATTTGAATTTGACACTCGCAAAAGTACTTCGAAGATAACTGTTGAATTTGCACTTCGTGGAGCTCGAGGCCAAGCTTGGTTTGATGATTTTCAGCTAGAAGAATTATGATTTTCGTGGATTGTAGAGCTTTCCAAGATTAAATTTGAAACTTTTCCAATAAGCATTGCGTAGTGTAGTTGAGTCCAAACAAGGAGACAATTATGGGCAAGACGTTGAAACGTATTAAAAGAACTGCAGCGGCAGGCATGTTATCGGTTGCGATAGCTGGTTCTCCTCTTCACGCTGAAATGTCAGAATCGCTGTTCGAGCTGGCTAATTTTGGGGTTACCATGGGGAGTTTTACTAATTCTCTTAATCAATTACTTCACTCCAGATCACCAAAAGAGCAACAACAGATCCAGCAGCGTATGGAATATGTGGAACGAATGGCGATGATGCAGGCCTATTCATTAGAGTCGTTCATTGCATCCGACGAGGCTCTAGCGAGCAATCAAAGCACCTT
>CAZRWM010000063.1:0-8503 GCA_964603885.1 uncultured bacterium | reverse complement strand
AGTGGTCCCTTTGCCATGAACGACAAGGTTAGATTCGACAAAGCATTCTGGGATTATCAACAGATGTTCAAAGAACGTACTGAACCTCGCCATGGCGATCTGTTCATTCCTGAGTTCCCATACAATAATATGTTGGTGTCAAATCAGCAGCCGAATTTTGTATACAATCAATCAATTTATCAACAAGCGGGTTTAAACCAATTTGGTTACGGAGCCAATGCAGGCATGGGATATCAAGTGGGTGCTGGTGTTAATAGCAGTATGTATCCGGGCGCGAACATGGGTACGTCCATGAGCATGGGCAATACTATGGGAATGGGTACCCGTATGGGGGTCAACGGTCGTTACTCTGCAGTGATGCCCAGTTATCAGGCGGATCAGGTGGTTCCGCTCGGTGGAGCAGCACAAGCTCAGACCTTGGGAAGTCCTTATGGTTCATTTGCTCCAAGTACCTCACCAGATTTGGATGCTCGCCTATTGCAAGAAATTTATTTGAAACAGCGTCAGTATGAGCAGTCATCCAACGCTGGCGATTCGGGAGCAGTCGACGCCGCATTTGGTGATTACATGAAATTGAGAGATAAGTGGTTTTCTCAATAGTTTTTGATCTAAAGCAAAAGTACTATTAAGATAGGCTCCTGAGTGTACAACTCAGGAGCTTTTTTAATATTGCAATCAAAGGGAGTTACTATGGGTCGAAAACCAGTTTTTGGCGGTAATTGGAAAATGAATCACACGGTAGAGACGGCAGAAGACTTTCTTCAACACTTTATTAATTGTGATTTTCCAGCTAACTGTGAAGTTATTTTGTTTCCATCTTTTACCAATTTACATTTGATGCAAAAATATTTGAAGGGCACCTCTGTAAAATACGGCGCACAAAATTTTCACTTCGAAGAATCTGGCGCATTTACTGGCGAGATCTCATTGAATATGCTCCTATCGGTGGGTTGTCAACATGTGTTGACAGGTCATTCTGAGCGGCGTCAAATTTTTGGTGAGACTGATGAACTGGTCAACAAGAAAACCCTGAAGGCTATCGAGTGCAATTTGACACCAATGGTGTGCGTCGGCGAGTCCTTGGATGAGCGTGAGAAAAATTTAACGCGTACAAAAGTAAGAGAGCAAGTAAAGTCCGCTCTGAATGGAGTGATGCAAAAGGATATTGGAAAACTTATCTTTGCATATGAACCAATTTGGGCTATTGGTACAGGAGTTAATGCTAGTGAAATTGATGCTAAAGATGGTTGCAATACTGTACGCGAGGTGGTGGCAGATGATTTCGGGAGTCAGGCTGCCGATGAGGTCCGAGTGTTGTACGGCGGTAGCGTAAAGCCAAATAATATAGCCACTTATATGCAACAAGAAGGTATTGATGGTGGTTTGGTCGGAGGTGCTTCACTGAAGGCGATCGATTTTTTTGACTTGATTCGAAATGGATTAACGGCTTAACAGGGAATTTTGTGGTGTTGATTCATAAGACTTATGTGGGGCCTCGACGCGGAATTATTTTGCCGTTTGTTTTAGCTTTTGCAATGATCGTATTGATTTTTGCTTTTAGCTTAATCTTCATGGTTCAGACAGAAAACAAACTAACTAATAAGTTTGTTGATTATTCTATTGCAGAGCAGATCGCTGAATCTGGAGTAGAACAAGCTCTGTTCTACATGAAAAGTGATTTAGAAACTAATAGTAAAATGTTAGAGGCTATGAAAGATGAATTGGAATCTGATATTCCGATACCAATTACAGCCAAAGATGAAATTCGCGAAATGGCAGGTTCTACCGGAACATATGACCTTGAATTAAAAGTAAGCTATGAACCAAGTCCGTCTCCGTTTCCTAGTATGGGAGTTTACAGCGGAGATGTAAGAATAAAGTCTCGAGGTATTTATGTCACGCCACTAGGCGAAATCGTAAAAAAACAGGTCTTGGCAGTTTATGCGGTTCGAGCTGTTAATTTGGGAATTGTCGCACCAGATCACTCCTTATTTCTAAGAGATAAAGAGCACTTAAATTACAATTTTGAAGATAATTTTGATCCCAGTGACCTCAATGTCATGGGTGGTGATGTATATGTTGAGAATGGTCTGACTGCCGAATTGTCTGATTATAATAAACGAAGAATGATTGAGAAGGGTGAACTCACCTGGCAAGAATATTACTACATGGATCATCCACCGAATACTCAAGGATTGGCAGATGGCGGTGTAGATTTTTTGGATGCCGATCAGGTCGAGTATAAGCGTTTCGGAATCTTTAGAAAATTCAAGATATTTGGTAGAGAAGTCAAAGAAAAATATTCAACGAAAGTTTTTCCAAGCCATAATTTCTGGACAGATGAGCAGATCAATTTACGCCCTTTAGAATTCTACAAGACTCTTGCTCGAGTCAGACTAGAGCCTCAGCGATATAACCCTGCTGGTGGAAGTGTTAGGGATAATCGTTACTTTAAAAATATTATCTTTGAGGGGGAAAATGGTTACAACTCCGTAAGGTATAATAATGTTTTACCGCTTTATGGTTATGGTGATTGGCGACGAGCACCTGTTTTTGATGGTAACCGGTATGGTCCTCGTTCTCGCCAACATGATTTGAGAAACCCGATTAACGTAGACGGAATAGTTTTTGTGCGGGGTGATGTTTTCGTGGAGGGTTGGTACAAGGGTGTAGGGGTGCTAGTAGTACAGGGAAATGTCTACATTGGCGGTAGTTTAAACGCTCTTCCGGTGGACACAGCAGGACATCCTTCACTTTGGAATATTTTAGCTTTTGAAGACCCTAATAGAGAATATTCTAATTTTACTCCCACTAATCATGCTTCATTTAGAAAGACAGGTCATATAATTATTAAGCCCCATCCAGACAATGATTGGTCAGAAAGTGGAGGGCAAGATCCTGATCCACGACCCAAAGTAGATGCAGCTCTCTACACGCAGAATGGTATAAAAACTGACAAAGAGGCTTTTCGAGATAATTGGGCTGACCTGGGTAGTTTTGATGTAGATTTGAAGCATAATCTTGTGGCAGATGCACTTAATATGAATTTCATTCCTAAAGATCTGATTATTAACGGGATAGACCCAAATGATGAGTTTCGTGAAGCAGGGGGACAAAGTTTAGAAGAGTTCCTTCAACCTGAATTTAATGTCATTCTCAAGAGCTGGGTTATTGAAACTATTGATTCAACCGAAAGTCTAGAGGATGAAGGAGAAGAATCCTAAAAGTAAGATTTATTTTGGAAATCATTTCTGCTTACTTTTTCTAGGGATTTTTTTTTCGTTCAAAGCAATTCAAGCTGTAGATAAATTCGAAGGAACTTTTTCAGTAACAATTCCAGGTGATCGACTACTAAAATCTATGAAACTTGGAGTCAAATCATCGCAAAATCAGTATATGACGATCAACCAAAACCAATCCTATGCCCAGCCCGATTCAATGATTCAAGTTGGTAATTTATCTAGGATGACATTAAAGAAAAGCCAGAGGGGTAAATTACGTTACAAGGGTTCAGAGCGGAGTTCTATACAGGCAGTTTTCTACTTGTTCGACAACGTTAAATTATTAAAAAAATTTTCAATTGAGCCTAAGTTCTACAGTAAGAATAATGAATTTCACTCAACAGGACAAACAGACAAAGTTTTTGCATTGGAATTTATGGAGGTCACGCGTATAGGCGAAGTTCATGGCAAGTCTATGAAAAAAATTAAATCAATTTCCTTTCAAATAGGGCAGGAAAACAATTTTAACGTAGACTTAAGACCTCAAAATGGGAAGAAAATTGCCGTAAAGCTGAGCACATTAAGTACTGGAGAATACTTCTTGCATTTGCCTGTGAAAAAAAGTGGAAAATATCCGATTGAGCTATTAAATCGAGACAATAACAGAATCAGAAAGGTTTACGCTGCCCCCGTCAAATTTTCATATATCCCCATAAAATTAGGCAGTGATAACTCAGATGATGGTTTAAATTTTTATCAATTAACTAATGAGGTCAACAATTTTGTTAAATCGCATCCAGACTATGGAAAAAGTACTGTTATAGATGTTCCAATTAGTTTACAGATGAATTTAGTGGGTCCCGATGATTCCGAGGCTTTAGAGGCTGTTGTGGGGCCACCACAGAAAAAATCTATTAGTCGGGATGGAAAGTCATCCAAAAAGCGTCGACGCAATTTTTTAGGGTTTTAGTTTAAGGAATATCGATGGCTTATAAATTAATTCTAGTATTCCTTTCAACCGTGTGTTTTCTTTTCTCCAGTACTGATTCATTAATAACTTTAGAAATCGATGAACAGATTACCGGTCCAACGACTTATCCCAAAGCAATTTGTAGACAATCTGAACTACTTAATAAGTTCAAGAGAACGTCACCAAAGTCATGGCAAAAAGTGGCTAAAGAAAATAGTTTACTTGCGACACAAAATGCTGTTGCAGTAATTGACAGCACTCAGTCTTTTAGGGTTGATGAAGGCGTAAGAACTGTCGACTTCGTATTGCGCTATCAGCGCCAAATTACCGTTGATAACTCCTCTCTATTTATAAATGTTTGGGTTGATGAGTCAAAATATTATGACCAGGCACAAGATAATAACCTTAATTCACAGGCATTTGGGTCCGGAAATCAAGCTGCACGTGTGACTGATAGGGATAACACCATCCAGGAAATAGGTACTATTCTCAGTGAAGTTATTGTTCCTGAAAGTATTGCTGCTTTTGGCTCTGTCAATCCGGTGGCGAACTCACTGTCGGATGGCTTCAATGTTCTCATCTACGATATTTCCGATAATTTTCAATTCACAGGTTCGTTCATTGGTGGATATTTTGATCCTGATGACAAATTCAACCCTAATAACAATAGAATGAACGCAATTCATATGGATATGTATCCGAGCAATCCTGGAGGTAATACTTTTCCAATTGGAACATTTATACCAGCTTTACCCCGAAGAGACTTTTATCAAGTATTGGCTCATGAATTTCAACATTTGATTCATGCTCAATTTGATCTAGGGGAAACAATATGGGTCAATGAAGGCTTTTCTCAATTTGCCATATATAGAACTTTATTCAACAAAACTTTTAGCAATGGCGAGGCTTTATTAATAGCTCCGAATGGATCGCCATCTCAGGTTCCATTTTGGTTGGCAGACCCAAGTTCCAGTCAGCTTATAAGTAGTGATGAACCTGGCATTCAGGGTAAATTCTTTCAACGTTATGATTCTGCTGAATTAAGGGGAATAGGATATTTGTTCTTTACTTATCTTTGGGAGCAACTCGGGGGACAAATAAGTAATGGTAGTTTAGTAGGAACAGTAGCCGATAGCCGAGTTAATTCCATGATAAAATCGTCGGCAAACGGGATCTCCTCCATTCAGGCGGGCTTGAATGGGACTTCGTTCAATTTTAATGATATTTTCAATGCATTCACTGTGGCACTTAATGCTGATGGTATTAACTCATTTTACAATATGGAGTTCTTTGATTTTTCTAGTGGGAACCAGCTAAATATACCCAACGTCATCAATATAAATCCTAATTTATTACCATTAACTTTTGCACTAGCAGGTTATGATTTTCAGGTGGTTCGATTAAACGGTGGTACCCAAGCCGCGACCTTGAACTTAACATCAACATCAAATTTTCATGCCTATCTTTTGGAAGGTTCGGGGCCTCAATCTAGATCTTTACGACAGGATTTAGCTGGTACTGAAAATCCCTTATTTGTTCCAGCAAACAGTAGTAATGTTATGGTTTTGTCTAACCCAAGTTTGTCTCAATTATCAGTCCAACTCAACTATATGGATTCTTTATCTTTAGCTCCGCAACCAACTGTCTCGGTTCAATTTAATGATACAAATTTTAGTAACGGACAGCCCATGAATCCAGTGAATATTGATGGTAACCAAATTATTCGGCAGGTTTTTACAAACGACACAAGTATTAATTTAGATATACTGAATGATAGGCCTAACGAAATTGCGATTTCGGCCTGTGTGTCCGGTCAAAACTGTATTAATGCCTCGCATTTACTTGTTCCCGATGCTCCGATTGTTCGCAAGGCAATTATACGTGTTGGAAATAAGGATTATTACTTTAGCAATTTGAAGCTTAATGCTGGGACAACTTACGATTTGTATTATGCTAATAAAACCAATTCTTCATTACAGATAAGTCCTTTAGCGACACAAACTGCTGTTGTACTGTCGAATTCTGCTGAGCCACCGGTGGTTACTCCAGACATTCCTTTGCAAACAGGGGCTGCGGCAGGCGGTGGAGGAGGTTGCTTTCTGGCTAGTGCTTCTTTTCTTGGCGAGAATAGCTATGAAGTATACTTGCTAAGTTTGTTTCGCGATAAATTTCTTCTAAAGTTTAATCTTGGAAAGTCTTTTGTAGATCTTTACTACAGATACTCTCCAAGGATCGCTCAATGTATAGATTCGCGACCATTGTTAGGTTTGATTGGTCAGTTTCTACTAATGCCGTTAGTAATCTTAATGGGTTTTGTTTATCAATTTCATTGGGTATTGGTCTTACTTCTAATTTTACCGCTTGGGCTACCTCGAAATTCGAGATACTGAACTTGAGAGGCTTATAGAATTATCCTTGGAGAAGACTCGTGATACTAATCAAAAAACTTTTCCTCCCTTTGGTTAACTAAATTTACAGTCAGTTTGATTTCTTTAATTCTAAAACTTATACAGCACAAAAAAGGTTAGCTTTATAAGCTATTTGTTCGATGGGAAAGAGAAGTGGAAATTTGTCTTCGTTTTCTAACAGTAGTCATTTTATTGACTATATTTTTACGGCCGGTATCAGCTTTGCCGGTGGGTTCTGTGCACGACTTTGATGTTGTGACACAACCTTTGGCGACTGTGAAGACGGTCACCGCGACAGTTCGTGCATCTACCACTGTAAGACCAGGCTTCGAACTAACTTTTTGGGTTGAAGATTCGGTGTGGAATTCTCAACAGATGAATGGTCTAAATTTAGATACAAGCTCTGACCGTCAGTTTATTGTAGACGAATTTGCGGATTGGGTTACGAGGATTCTGATGCCTAAGCTCGAAGGTAGCTTTTTTAATCTAACCGAAGTGAATAATAGCCATTCTCCCGGACTAAATATTCTGATGTTAGATATTGAGGATGATTTTCAAGATTCAGGATCATTCATTGGAGCTTCTTTTAATTCCAATGATCAAAATTTGACATCGGGCTTGAATGGAATGAATCTTATTTATCTGGATGTTAACCCAGGAACACTTGGATCAGTACTTTACGAAGGTATTTCCAAGCGAAAAACTTACATCGAAGTAGTGCGAAGTCTGTCGCGACTAGCTCAGTTTCAGCAAGATCCCACTGAAGAGGAATGGATTAGAGAGGGAATAGCCCAGATGATGGTGTATCGTTTTCTAAATCAAGAGGTCTTTCCCAATTCCTTGTCGAGGATTATAGATGCTCCAAATCAAGGTATAGATGAGCTAAATGATTATTTTCAGAATATTTCGTCTATGTATCCACAGTATGATTTCGCTCTACAAAATATTAATAGAGTGAGAGTTTTTACAAACCCTCGTGACCCCAGAGATAATTTCGATGGGCCAGCTTTTCGCGGTTTTAATTATCTTTTTTTCACTAATTTATTTCATAAAGCCGGCGGAAGTTTTCAAACCAGAGTCACTGATGGAGACCGTTTTTTTCGCGACTTGATGACTCAAGCGAAAGATGGTGTTGAAGGTTTACGGATAGTTCTTAATCAGTACAACTTAGGTACGTTTGAAGATGTGTATGTGAATTTCATTCTTTCCTTGGTAGTACGAACTACTGAAAGCCAGTATGTAACACCTGCAATTAACTTAGCTCGATTCAGTTTCCTTAATTATGATTTAGCGACAACTTTACCTGTTTCAGTTATCTCACGTCTTAACTCCTTTGGAGTTGATATCAAGCGCGTACAGAATCAATCAAATAATGACCAGTATGAAATTCAGTTGATAATCCCTTCAGGTTTTGGACAAAGCAGAATTTTTCTTCTTCGCGAAGATATTAATGGTAATTCATACGTAGAAAAGCAAATTACGACTAATGATTTGACGGAATTGCTACTTCCCGGTGTTGAGAAGCGAGCTCTCATTATAAATCTTGATAATCAAACCAAGGATTTTCTCACCCAATTAGCGCGTAGTGATCTGAATAATCCTTCTCCTCAGGTTCTAGAGCCAAATTCTAATGGAGAATTTGGAACAAATACTAGCGTAGTTGTTTTGAGTCCAGAACAAGTTAGCACGGTTTTATCGACCGGAGTAAGTGGAACCATTGATCTTAGTTTTACAGGAAGCGGAGTCTTTTCTCTGGAGTTTTCTAATAACTCATCCTCTACCTTGAGGTTATCTTTGCCAAATAATATTGTAACCACCGCAGTAAACATGGATTTTTATAATTCAGTTAAATTTTCGGTGAATTCTTTGATTCCTGTAACTGGGGAGCGATTTTTACTACTAAA
>CAZRWM010000062.1:0-13954 GCA_964603885.1 uncultured bacterium | reverse complement strand
AACGATACAATTAATGAATCAATTTGCGATTATGGGTAGATATCCAGATCTCACTATTATCATTGATATAGATCCTGTTGAGGGCCTTGAAAGAGCTGCTCGAAAAGCAGGATTAGATCGAATAGAGTCAGCAGGTGAGGAGTTCCATAGATTAGTAAGAGAAGGATTCAAGACTCTATCTACCGAAGAAGATCGTTATTTTCTTGTAGATGGTAGCCGCAGTTTGTCGGCCATTCATGAGGAAATTTATGCACGCGTTATTCGGATCATACAATGAAGATCGATTCGAAGATATCTAAGTCGAATAAGTCAGTTACTTCTGGAAAAGATCGAAAACAAAAGAAAGATTTAAAGCCCTTAGGAAGAGGCTTATTCTCAAAGCTTTTGGGTAGTAACCCTTCGGATAATGTTGTTCCTTCCATGGAACTTAGTATTCGCGAACAGATTGATGCGGCATTACTTGAGGTGGATTTCTTAGGTCGCGAACTTTCACTCAAAAAAAATATGGAGTCACTACGTCGTTTTCGAGAAAAAGTTCGCCAAATATTGAAGCAATTTCAAGGCGCTTTCAATAATCGTCATTTCGTCGGTGAAGATCAGTCTGGGACAGTCAAGCAATTGCATCTCTCAAGTGTTATTGATCGAGAATTAAAAGTCCTAACAGAGACGTTGATGGGTAAACAGAAACCTACAATTGAGATTGCGGCGTCAGTTGATAACATTAAAGGTCTACTGATAGACTACTTAAAATGACACAACGCATCTTTTATCTGGTCACAGGGATGGCGGGAGCCGGGAAGAGTACAGTCTTAAATGCTTTGGAGGACTCGGGCTTCTATTGTGTAGATAATTTGCCGGCCGCACTTTTCGATAAGTTTTTTGAGCTGCTCGCTGAGACCTCGGAATCTAGACAAAAAGTTGCTCTAGCCGTCGACATGCGCTCAGGAGCGCAATTCTCAAGAATTATCGGTTCGCTAAAAATTTTGGATATTCATAAGATTCCTTTCCGCTTGATTTTCTTAAATTGCGAGGATCACATTCTTGTAAAGCGCTTTAAGGAAACGCGTCGTAGACACCCGCTCTATAAGGGAAATCTGTTGGAAGCTATTCAAAAAGAGCGTAGGCTTTTGAGGGATTTATTGGATAATGCCGACATGGTATTGGATACTTCAGCACTCAAGTCGCGCAATTTACATAATAAAATTTTGGCAGTTGTGAGAGATGATCAGTCCGACTTGCAATTGCATGTTGCTCTAAAAAGTTTTGGTTTCAAGCACGGTACTCCTGATGATTGTGATTTGGTAATTGATGTTCGCTTCATGGAAAATCCTTTTTACATGGAAGATTTGCGATCAAAGAGGGGTACTGACCCTAAAATTCAAGAGTTTCTCTTCGTGGACAAGCCAGCGCACATAAATGCATTCAATCGAATTAAGCAATTTATTTCGGGTATGCTTCAAGATTATGAACGGGAGGGGCGACGAACCCTTACCGTTGGAATTGGATGTACAGGAGGCCATCATAGATCTGTAGCTGTGGTGGAAAGATTATATGAAGAGCTACAAGTTCAATCCGAAACAATTTACTGGACACGACACCATCGTGACACTGATAAGTAGTACTAAGACCGACTAGGAGTTATCGTGGAATCTGAAGTTACACTTACGTTCAATGCTTTTAATGTTTTAGGAGTATTCGGTTTTATACTCATCGCTTACGGACTTAACAAATGGATTCACCGTAAAAACCCTAAGCCTGTGAATTGGCGCTTAGTGGGTGCAGGTCTTTTAATTCAGGTGTTTGTAGCCTTGGTGGTTTTACAGCCACCAGTTCAGCACTATGTTTTCAAGCCTATTGACACCTTCGTACAGAAACTATTGGGTTTCTCTAAACAAGGCGCAGATTTTGTATTCATGTCCGTTGAAAAGCATGATGCACTTGAATATGTGGTGAAAAAAGGTTCAGACGGTAAAGCTATATTGGATGATAGTGGAAACGTAGTTATGGAGGTGCAGCAAACTACAGTGGCCGGTCGAACTCATCCGGCAGTGAAAACATTTGCTTTTTGGATATTACCTACGGTCATCTTCTTTTCTGCCATTATGTCTCTATTATATTTTTTTGGTGTGATGCAGCCAATAGTTAGAGTAATTGCAAAAGTTGTTCAAAGGGTTATGGGTACTTCAGGCTCTGAGACTACCTCATGTTCCGCTAATATTTTTATGGGACAAACCGAGGCTCCCTTGGTAATAAAGCCTTTTGTCTCAGGTATGACTCGTAGTGAGTTACACGCTGTAATGACGGGTGGCTTTGGTACAGTCGCAGGAGGTGTTTTAGCCATGTATGCTGCGATTCTGCATGGTATTCCTGGTATTGCTGGGCATCTCGTGACGGCTTCAACTATGGCAGCTCCTGGTGCTCTGGTTATTTCAAAAATTATTTATCCAGAAACAGAAGAATCTGAAACTATGGGAGAGCTAAAGACCGAAGTCGAAGTTTTAGATGGTAATGCCGTTGAAGCTGCTGCGAGGGGGGCTAGTGAGGGCACTCAATTAGTTATCAACATAGTAGGGATGTTAATTGCTTTTGTGGCATTAGTATATATGTTGGATTCGTTTTTCGTAGATTTAATAACGCCTGTAATACAGGCGATAACTGGGACGACAGCAATATTTTCATTTACAAAAATTCTAGGCTGGATTTTTACACCTTTTGCGTGGTTAATGGGTGTTCCTTCTCAAGATTGTTTAATAATGGGTCAACTTTTGGGGGAAAAAGTAGTATTAACGGAACTCATAGCTTACTTAAATCTATCGCAGATGATAGAGAGTGGCCAGATTACTGCGCGTACACAACTTTTAGCCTCGTATGCTTTGTGTGGTTTTGCTAATTTTGCCAGCGTAGGTATACAAATTGGTGGAATTGGGGGTATCGCTCCTAATCGTAAGGCAGATTTAGCTCAGATGGGGATGAGCGCAATGTTCGCAGGTGTACTTGTAACTTGTACCACTGCTACGATCGCAGGCATTTTTATAGGCTAGTTGAATATATGTAGGGGCTTACCTGAGAGCGGTCACTCCAGGTAGCTCCTTACCTTCCAGGAATTCTAGAGATGCTCCACCTCCAGTGCTAATGTGACTCATTTTCATTTCATATCCCATTTGAGTGACCGCTGCCACAGAGTCACCTCCACCAACTATTGTATTGCCATCTAATCCGGCCAAAGTTTCGCAGACTGCTCTCGTGCCGTTAGAAAAAGCTTCAATTTCAAATATCCCCATTGGTCCATTCCAAAGAACGGTTTTAGATTCGCTGAGTAAAGCTTGGTAATGACTTTCAGTTTCGGGGCCTATATCTACTCCGAGGAGATCATGGGGGATGTTACTTTTATCTACAACTGTTGTTTCTGAATCTTCTTTAATTTCGTCACATACCCTTACGTCTTCGGGTAAGATCAACTTACCTGAATATTCTTTCAAAAGATTATTTGCTTGATCAATAAAATCATCTTCACATAAAGATTTACCAATACCGAGGCCCATTGCTTTGTAAAAAGTAAAAATCATTCCGCCACCCAGCAATACTTTATCAGAGATTTCTAATAAGCTTTTGAGGACAGTTAATTTTGTACTCACCTTAGAACCCCCAAGTACTGTAATCAACGGGCGTTTCGGTTTATCGAATATACCACCTAAATATTCAATTTCTTTTTGTAACAGTAGGCCAGGTGCACCGGGGAGTAATTGAGGCACACCATACGTAGAAGCATGAGCGCGGTGGGCTGTACCGAAGGCATCGTTGACATAGAATGACGCATGTTGAGCTAATTGCTTGGAAAATTCGGAATCATTATCTGTTTCACCCTTGTAGAAGCGCAGATTCTCAAGAACAATTACCGCGGACTCGCCCTGATGCTTATCTATTAATTCTGTGACAGTGTTACCGATGCAATCAGAAGCAAAATATACTGGAAATTCGATAAGTTCGTTGAGTTTGTTAGCTACTGGTCGTAGCGACATTTTGGGGTGCGGCTTTCCTTTGGGGCGACCCAAATGAGAAGCTAAAATTACTAGACAGCCACGGTTAAGTAAATGGTTGATAGTTGGCAGACTGGCTAAAATACGGGTCTGATCACGAATGTCGAAACCATCTAATGGAACGTTCAAGTCAGCCCTTAGGAAGACTGTTGAATTGTCCATCGGTAGAGTTTGTAAAGTATTTTTAGTTTTCATATTAGCCTCCAAGCGAGACTCATAATACATTCAAACTATGGGTTTATTGCAAGAGGATAAATAGCTAAAAATTGTTCCTTGACATGGATTTTTTGTGCCGTAAACTATATCGCTCTTTTTAACAAGCTCACAAGGAAATTCCCATGAACAATAAAGACAGACTTTCGCCGAAGGCTTATGAAGTAATTGATGGTTTGGAATATCCACCATTTGTAGGCCCTGAGGAAAATATTGCAGAATTTACGGTTAAAGCCATAATCATTGGGGCTCTAATTGGTGCGGTTTTTGGTGCAGCAAATGCATACCTGGGTCTCAAAGTTGGATTGACAGTTTCGGCATCGATTCCAGCTGCTGTTATGGCGGTTGCAATCTTTAAGATTATGGGTCGTGGAACAATTCTGGAAACTAATATGGTTCAAACGATTGGTTCAGCTGGAGAATCTTTAGCAGCGGGAGTTATTTTCACAGTACCCGCATTTTTTTTATGGGGTCTAAGTCCCGCGAAATCTGAATTAGTTTTGATTAGTATTTTAGGGGGTATGTTGGGGGTCCTATTCATGATTCCTTTACGTCGTTTTCTGATAGTAAGGGAGCATGGGAAGTTGCCTTATCCAGAGGGGACCGCTTGTGCGGAAGTCCTGGTTGCAGGTCAGGGTGAAGCTGGTAAAGCCAAGGTTTTGTTCGCAGGAATGGGAATTGGCGGTCTGTATCAATTTTTGATGAGTAAAGAGACCTTTGGATTTTGGACAAAGGAGCCAGAGGCCCATGTGCCAGGTTACCCAGGCGCGATCGTTGCGGGTGAGATAACTCCTGAGTTATTGGGTGTCGGTTACATTATTGGTCCTAGAATTGCTGCAATTATGCTTGCCGGCGGCTTGCTCGGTTGGTTCGTCTTAATCCCGTTATTTACAATGTTTGGGCAGCATATTTCTTCGCCGATTTTTCCAGAAACTACCGTTGCTCTGAAGGATATGGGCCCTTGGCAGATATGGTCGAAGTATGTTCGTTATATTGGTGCCGGAGGGGTTGCTTTTGCTGGAATATTTGCTCTGATCAAGAGTATTCCGGTAATTCTGGAATCCTTCGCAGCAGGCTTGAAGGGAATTGGTGCCGGCGGTAAGAGTACTGTAAGAACTCAGAATGATTTGCCGATGAGGTTTATCTTATTTGGTAGCTTGGGTTTAGCGTGCGCAATTGCCGTGTATCTCGGTTCGACTGTCTTCAATTCGATGTTTTTGACAGCTACAGTCTCTGCTGTGTTGATTGTCTTATTTTCATTCTTCTTTGTAACGGTTTCTTCCAGGATTGTTGGTTTACTGGGTAGTAGTTCGAATCCTGTTTCGGGAATGACTATAGCCACTTTAATTCTTACCTGCCTATTATTTATATTTGCGGGTTTAGAGAACTTGCCTGATGTAAAAGTGGCTATATTAACAGTGGGTGCATTTGTATGTATTGCTGCTGCAATAGCTGGAGATACATCACAAGACCTTAAAACGGGCTTCTTGGTGGGTGCTACGCCTCGTCGCCAGCAAATGGGTGAATTCATAGGTGTTGTAGCTGCGGGTCTCACTATGGGGCTAGTTATGTATGCTTTGAAAGATCAAATTACGAGTGGTGCTTTGTCTGCCCCACAAGCTAATTTGATGAAATTAGTGATTGATGGCGTTATTGGTAGTAATTTGCCTTGGGCATTAGTGCTTTCAGGAGTATTTATTGCAATGTTGGTTGAAATGCTCGGTGTAAATTCTCTTGCATTTGCGGTGGGCTTATATCTGCCCATGTCACTCTCTACACCAATCATGGCAGGTGGACTAATACGAATGTGGGTAGACTGGAGGGCAAACAAAGGTAAAGTAAAAGAAGATGTTGAATCGTCTCGCGAGGCTGGAGTACTTTATTGTTCGGGTATGATAGCCGGTGCGGCTCTAATCGGTTTGATTTTAGCTGTAATGATAGGTCCGAGGGATAACCATCCTCTTCTAGCTAATGCCGCCCAAATGCTGAAGAGACCAGGTGTAGTTTTAGTGGCAAAAGCTCCAGGTGAATTTCAACAAAATGGTCAAACCGTGAAAAATTTTATTCCACAGAATTGGAGCGATTTTGCAGGTAAAGAAGTGGCTGATTTGAGTGATCTACCTACAGAAAAGAATATAAATTTGGAGTTTATTACCAAAGATGGCGTTTCTTTAAAAATAAATTTTAAACAAGGTCGCTGGGATCGAACATATATTTACGCCGATTCAAGGGAAATAAAACGTAGTTCATTGCACGAAAATGCGGTATCCATGGGAGTCCTAGCATTTTTAATTTTAGCTTTGAGTTTAATGTGGGTAGTGAGACCCCAAAAACACTAATTTGTCAACGGGTTGCTTCGTCAAGGTACTAGGGTGTACCTTGTCTGCATCCATTAATTCTAGCAGTTTAATGGTTACATTTAAGTAGAGTGAAATCATAGCAAGTTACGAGGAGACTGCCTTGCATTCTAAGACTCTTGAAATTGAGGAAGCCGTAGAAAAAGTCGAATATAAGAAATCAGATGCAGACGCCGCAGTGCGTTTGAGTAGTGTCCTTTTGATGGATGATCAACAGCGGATATTACTAGCATTGAATAGATATTCACATCAGTGGACACTGCCAGAGGCCGAAATTCGATGTGGAGAAAGCCCTGTTCAATCGGTCAGGCGCTTCTTGAGAGATGACTATGGGGTAGAGGCATATATTCAAGGATGCCTGTATGTTGATTATTCAATTGATCGTCATGAAGGCTTAGATCAAATGCGTACAACGTTCTCTGCAATCTTGAAGACTCCTCCCGCGGATTTAATCGATTGTGTTTCACTTGAAGTTGGTGAGTTTTGTTTTGCGAGTCTAGAAGATTTAGACAGTTTTCCTTGCGAGTTAGGTCTATATCGTATGATGATGATTATGGCGCAACAACAGCAATTTTTGCCAATGCCATTGGAACTTGAAAGTGAAATTAGACCTGTCTAGTTAACTCTACAAGGCCACTGATTAGTAGTTTTGTTTTAAGTTCCCTTCTCGATGGTATCTGAGAATTTCTAGATGCAACTTCGGTGGGTTTCTACTCTAAACCAAACTCAAAAGTGGAATTAAAATTGTCAGCTTCCTGCAGAACTTTGGAGAAGTGATACGGACTCAATGAATTTCCGTAGTTATTTGAGGCCCTTGTTTCGTCATTAGCTTCAAAAAATTAAGATTTAATGCGTTAACAACTGCATAAACCAAGTATCTGGAAAACGTATAAGGTATTCTCAAAATGATTACCAAAGTAAGGTGATTCTTATCTTAATTGAATCAAAATGTGTAAAGGTACATTTTGTAATTGATTAGTTTTTACATTGTATGCAATGCTAAGCAAAACCTGTGTAGAGTCAATTGGGGAGTGCCATGAAAGATATCTTGCAACAAGCATTAATGCATGCACAAGAATTGGGTGCAAATTATGCGGACGTTCGATTTTCACGGTTAGAAACCGAGTCAATCTCCGTGAAAAATTGTGCTGTGCTAGGAGTAGATTCGCATGTTGATTGGGGAGTTGGGATTCGAGTTCTTTATGAGGGGGCATGGGGCTTTGCCTCCAACCCTGATTTAGAGGATCCAGAAAGAATGCTTAAGACTGTTCAGCGAGCGGTTGACTTAGCGAAAGCTTCCGCTAAGGCAAATACTAATGCGGTAGAACTTGTTGATAAGCCCCAAGTTGTAGATCATTGGACATCGATTTTCCAGGTAGATCCTTTTGAGATTGATTTAGAGCAAAAATTAGAGCTTCTAATTGACTGTAATCGAGCAATGGCAAAAGTAGAAGGAGTTCGCATCACCAAGGGTAGTATGGATTTTATGCGCGAGAATCGTCTCTACATGGACACAGAGGGTAGTCAAATTGAACAGAAAGTTCTTCAATCTGGAGCAGGTATTAGCTGTATGTGTTTACAGGGTAATGAGGTACATTCGAGATCTTATCCATCTAGTTTTCGCGGAAATCATCAAATGGGAGGCTACGAGGTAATTGAGTCTATGCATTTGAGGGAAATGGCACCAAGACTTGCTTCGGAGGTAGTCCAACTTCATAAAGCTAAGCTATGTCCTAGTGAAAAAATGGATTTGATAATTGGAAAGAGTCAGTTAGTTTTACAAGTACATGAAAGCTGTGGGCATGCTGTGGAATTGGATAGGGTTCTTGGTTATGAAGCGAATTTTGCAGGAACTTCCTTTCTAACTCTGGATAAGTGGAAGAACTTTGAGTACGGATCTAATAAGGTGAATCTTTACCAAGACGGTAGGACTCCTGAAGCTATCGGGAGTGCTAAGTATGATGATGAAGGTGTCCCTTGTACTAGCACTGAATTAGTTCGCGAGGGTCAGTTTGTGGGTTACTTAAAGTCTCGAGATAATGCAATTTTTGAGGATGGATTCAGTAATGGTGCAGCTCGTGCACAAGGATGGAAAAATGTACCCATTGTGAGGATGACTAATATTCATTTAGCTCCTGGAGATGAGACCTTAGACGAGCTAATAAGTTCCACCCATCGTGGGATTTTAATGGAAGATAATTCCTCCTGGTCGATAGATGATAGACGATGGAATTTCCAATTTGCTACAGAAATTGGCTGGATGATTGAAAGTGGCAAAATTACGGATATGGTCAAGTACCCTACATATACAGGAATAACTCCAGATTTTTGGGGTAATTGTGAGGGTGTAGCCAATAAAGATGAATGGCATGTTTGGGGAACACCTCACTGTGGTAAGGGTCAACCTATGCAGGTTATGAGGGTTGGGCATGGAGTTTCCTACGCTAAATTCAAGGAAGTCAGAGTAGGAGTTTCTAAATGATTTCTTTAAGCAATACAAAAAAATTAGTCAGTCGTGCTCTTAGTCATACTGATCAAGACGCTCAGGTAATAGTCACGGGCGGAAAAAACCAATTAGCTCGAATTGGTAAAAATACGGTTTACCAAAATATATTAGGCAAGGAATATACCGTTAAAGTTCAAATCGCTAATGGAAAAAAAGTGGGTAATGCTAGTTGTAATAGATTTGAAGGGGAGCAATTAAAAGACACTATTAAAAAAGCCGAACTCATCGCTTCGCATCAAGAAGATGATCCCAGTTGGCCAGGTTTTAATAATACGAGTGAAAGTATATTGGACGATAAATTTTACTGCCAAGAAACAGTAGAAGCATCTTTTGAAGATAAACTTTCTGAGCTCAGTGATATTTTCGAAGATGCAAAGTCGAGAAAAGTTGAGATTGCCGGTGCTTTTTCGCATGGCGATCAAATGACGGCTATGGGTAATTCGAAAGCTTGTTTTCATTATCATATCCACACAGATGCTTCTTTTACGTTTTCCATAATGACACCTAAGGGAGGTACAGGCTGGGCTGAATTTCATTCTCACCGACTGGCAGATATTAAGCCAAGCGCTCTGTACAGTATTGCATTAGAGAAAGCCTTAGCTAGTGAATCTCCAGATGTCTTACCTGAAGGTGAATATACAGTTATTTTAGAGCCTCCCGCAGTTGCAAGTATATTAAGATTTTTAGGTTATTTAGGCTTAGGGGGAATGCCATTTATTGAGGGACGCTCGTATTTCAGTGATAAACAAGGGGAGAAGGTGTTTAATGAAAAAATTTCAATTAAAGACGACTCGTCAAATTTAGAAAGTTTTGGCTGCCCGTTCGATATGGAAGGACACGCACGGCAATCTATAGATTTAATGAATAAAGGAGTATTTATTCAACCAGTTTTAGATACAGTTACAGCGCTTAAATTAGGTGAGAATTATTCAAGTACGGGGCATGCTCTGGCTTATCCTAGTGCAACAGGTCCTTTGCCATTAAATCTGATTTTATCTCCCGGTAGCGCTGATATAGAAACTATGATCCGCGAAACAAAACGTGGCGTTTTGGTAACGCGTTTCTTCTATGATAATGTAATTGATCCTGGTAAGCTGAGTCTGACAGGTATGACTCGCGATGGTACTTTTCTCATTGAAGATGGCCGCATTGTAAATGGTTTGAAGAATTTACGTTACAACGAAACAATTCCACAAATTTTTCAGAATGTGGTTTCATTGTCAAATCAGACCTGGTCTCTTCGTGGAATGGGTAGGACAAGTGTTCCAGCCATGAAAGTTGAAGGTTTCAGATTCACTGGCGTTGGAGAATAATTTGTTTCTAAGTGCTGGCTCCGGAATTGTTTAGGATTTCTTCACCCTCTTCTAAGCGTTGAATTTGATCCAGGCGATTGTATTCTTCGTAAAATTCGTCAATGTCTCGTTGCAACTCAATAAAGTGGTTTGTAAATTCTACTGGTACCTCATGGAAACCTTGTGCGACGATCGTTCCTTCCAGGATTTCGAGTTGGCTTTTGAAATCTTCAAGCTTTAGAACCAGGCTCATAAGAAGATTCTTAATCTTCTTATGTAGACTGATTTGTTTGTCCATTATGTTGATCGAGCGCTGTAATTGCTTAACTATTATAGGATCATCTGCTTCCTCAAGTTTTGTCTGCATCGCATCACGTTTGCGATCCAACCTTCCACTCATACCAGGTGTCATGCTCTGGTTAAGCGTGTAGATGTCCTTTTCCATTCTAGGCAGGCGATTGTGCACAAACTTATTAATTTCTTCACCGATATTTCCCAATAGCCCACGATCAGTGTCATCGAGTCGATTAATCTTCATTAAAATCCGTTTGTGCATTTTATGTATTGATGAGGTTATTGGGAGTGAGAATTGATCATAGCGAGATGTTTTTGCCAGCAAGCTATTGCTGAGCACTAACGCTACTCCTGCGTAGCCAAGCGTAATCATGCAAGACAAAAAGGTGGGAAATGCGATAAATAGACCAAACAAGATAACGAATGGGACAAACAGAGTTCGCAGTAACAGCTTAACCATTTGGTCAGGGGCGCGCATTTCTCTTTTCCTCTTGAACGGTGTTAAATCTTGATCTAGGTAGAAATTTATTGATTCTGCCCAGCTTTCCATACCAACACTTACATCGTTAGCTTGTGAGACTACGACGTTATATTCGGTATTTGATTGCGTACTTTGGGCGACTTCGAGGGGTTCATAGTATATTTCAGTGTCTCCAACTCCCAGAACTTCTTGGGTATCCCAAACAAAGGGCTCTTTCATAGATTCGTTGTGTAAAAAAGTTCCGTATTTTGAATTTAGATCCCTTACAACAAAGCGACCTCCTCGCCATTGAAGTTCTAGATGACATCTTGAGATTCGTTGATCCTTAATTACTAAATCGTTACTCTCGATTCTACCAATACGAAGTACATCGCCTTCATTGACGAGAAACTCGCGTGTAAAGTGAAGTCGGATTCCACGAATATGAAATATTAAAGTGTGACTCATAGATATATATATTGTAACTCAAAGGGACAGATTGGCGCAGCTACTGCGCTTAAAAAGCGCACTATAAAATTCAGTTTTTAGCTAAATAATCGCTTTCTCATTTGGAATCCCCAATTATTTGCACTAACTCTGCTCCAACTTGATCAGCTGAAAGCTCAGTCATGCAAGTATGGTGAGCACAAGTTTTCTTACGACACGGGAAGCAAGACAAAGGAGTATTGATGCCAATGGACGCTGAGTCATAGTAGGGGCCTGTTTCTGTAACAGTTAATGAAGAACCGCCAAAAAGTCCCACGCTAGGTATCTTAAAGGCACTACCTAAGTGCAGTGCTAAACTGTCGCACGAGACAAGGGCTTGAGAATTTTTTACTAGTAAAGCAAGTTCTCTCAAGCTTGTCTTTGATACTGCAGACTCGCATAGACCAGGCGTAACTGTAGCAAGGATTTGTTGCGCCCAAAGTTTATCCAATTTGCCACTACCTGTAAGCAAAAGCTTTTTTTTAGGGAATTTTTTTGCCACTAATGTTATTAATCTACAGAAGTGATCAGCAGGCCATCTTTTGCTGGCTTTACTGGCTCCAAGATTGAAGATTATTGGTTTTCTAACCCGCAGACGATGCATTAAGTTACGCACTCCCCCCAATTCTCTATCAGTAAAATCGAAGCTAAAGGGGTCATCGATTGTTTTTAGTTGACCACCTAGGTAGGGGATTATCCGTTGGTAATAATCCACTCTGTGCATTTTCTTAGGATTGATTTTAGGTAGCCATTCGTTTAAAAAAATATGAGATCCTTCTCGGGTATTGACTGGATTAAATCCCAGTTTTCGTCGAGCACCTGAATTTCCGACTATCCAACCAGATTTGAAGAGACCTTGAAGATCAATAGCTAAATCAAAATCAATTGCTTGCATAGTTTTTTTAAATTTATATGCATTCCAAGCTCCTGCCAAAATATTTAGACTTTTAATTTTTTCCTTTGGAAAAATTAGGAAATCTACTCCTTTTTGATGTTCAAGGATTGGATATGATTTTTGTTCAATAGCCCAGTAGATTTTGGCATTAGGAAAGTTTAATTGTAATTGCTTCAGTGTAGGTAATGTTTGTACTACATCACCTATGGCTCCCAATCGAACGACTAAAATATTTTTAATAGAAGCTAGATTCATCAGTTTAATACATCATTTTTTGGCTGGTTGTCTGCCAGAGTCTATAGCTTCTTCCCAGGATTTAAAGTGGACCAGGTTGTGGGGTTTGATTCGTTTACTTATCGGGCTGCCTAATTTGTGAAAAATTTTGGATTTACGACTTGCTACGTACTGGTTAACGTCTTGATATGAGGATACAGAGACGGTATTTTTCTTCACTGTATTTCTATGCTCTTCCAGAGCACTCATGCTTTTCAATTTATCGATTGAATTCCATAACTTGTCAAATTTTTGCTCATACTTTTCTATCTTTTCATCATCAGTAATTAATATCGGGACAAAGTTCAATTTATCATCGTCTGAAGGTTGGCTACCGCCAAATAGTAGTTTACAGGAGTCCACTAGCATTATACTGTGAGGTATATAGCTTGGAGATTCAAGGATTTTTAGAGAAACATTGGCCGGAAGGTCTTCAATAATTAGTCTGGGATTATTGAGGCTGTCGGGATTGATTATTATTTGATACTGAATTTTCGGATTAGTTTCGAATTGACGTATTAGTCTAACTGAATACAAGCCTGGTGAAATTATTTTAACTTCATGTTTTGCTGCTTTAACCGCTCGCATCCAAGGATTGGCTAAAGCCGAAGAAATTAATAATATGGTGGGCAGTAACCCCCTCACTATGAGTAGAATAAGGTATCTATCCATGGGGCGCTATTTTTACTGAGTTTGTTTCGATTTGCAACAATTACAGGTGCTTATTGTGGTATTTATGACAAAGTTCCTAGAATCATTGTAAGAATCTGGCGGTGATTTTACTCCGCCACTTTAAATATTATTAAGTCAAAGTATGGAAACTTTGAAGACTTTGAAAAATAAGGATTTTATGTTCTGAAACTGCGCAGCTGAAAAGGTTCGAACAAAAAATGTGGGGTCTATGATTGTGAATCAGTCAGATTGTCCACATGATCTAGTTGAGCAGCGTCAGGGCAATAAAGAATTGAATTTAAAGAGGACATGTTGCCTGCAGCCTTGCTTAAAAACTAAAGGTAAACTAATTCAGCTCGTGTATGAACCAGCCTTGGGATGAGTTGAAATGCTTGAAGGTCTTGTCGATATCCATTTTTATTTTGAAAAACGCCATTGAACATAACCAGAATAATTCATGCTGGCTTTC
>CAZRWM010000061.1:0-14116 GCA_964603885.1 uncultured bacterium | reverse complement strand
GTCGTGAATTACTCTGGCAGTTGTGGCTACTCGAAGGACGTCCACAAACAGAAAGTTTTGCCGAACTTTGTAATTACGAGCCTAGTCTTACCGGACTCCCGGCTAGTTCAAATTGGGATAGTCTTATTCAAGAGCTAAGTGTCATGGGATTTTCTACCACAAAACATCCCATGCAATTCATACGTAAAAGTCTTAATTATCGAAAAGTTCTCGATTCAAAAATCTTCAACAACCTAGATAATCGAGGAAGTTCTCAATGCTATGTTGCCGGAATGGTGGTTACAAGACAAAAACCACCTACTGCAAAGGGTTTCGGATTCCTCACTCTTGAAGATGAATTTGGTCTAATTAATGTGGTTGTCAGTCCTAAAATGTGTGAAAAGTTCAGAATTGTTTTTCGTACTGCTGCTTTTGTAATTGTGTACGGTCAAAGAGAAACACGCGATGGTGTTGTAAATATTAAAGCTATCAAAATCGACGAAATTAAGTTCTAAGAATTATGAGAATGACCAAAACTAGTGTGGGGCAAATCAAAAAGTAGCTAAATTGCTATCTAAAAATTGTACCAATTATGTGCTTAATACAAATTAAATGAATGCTGTGGGATAATAAATATGTTGGACTTACATTGGAAATAGGCGGACACGGGACTTGAACTTTTAATTAAATCTAGAAATTTAAATACATTGCAAAATTGCACACTTTAAAAAAAATACTTGCCTTAACTGTCAAGTCATTGTGATCCGTCTAGAATAGACTTAAAATGTAATATAGGATGTTAGAAAAGGGGGAGAGGTGTCCAAGCCTGAATCTATTTCATCAAAGGTACTACTCAGCAATTCGGCAATCGGTTTAGCTATAACTGCTTTCGTAGCCGGATCACTATTTTATATTTACGTGATTCATGTACACATCGTTCACTTACAGGAACTAAAAATGGCGGCTTTTGAAACTGCCGAAACGTACACAGATTCACGACAAAATTTTAGGCTGTCGTATCAAAAATTCAATCACGGTATCTACACTTTATCAAAAGCTTCTGAGCAGTTCTTACAAGCGTCGCTTGAAAATCAAGCATTGAACCAGTACACGCAGTGTAAGCCAAAAACACACGTGTTGTGGGACTCGCTTCTACCGCTAGTCGAGTCGAAAGTAGCTGAGTTGGAGACTATGACCTGGAATTCAAGTGAGCTAAGTTTTGAACTACATACTGAGCAAGAGCAAATGGTGTTTGACTTATTTGATAGTCTCAAAGCCGACCGTCCAGAGCTAATTCTACATTTGGACCAGGTAAGTCATTTGAGCAATCAGGATCGTGAATATTCTGTAATAAACGGAAGGCTGAGTCACGAAGTATGTACGGGGGGGCAGGAATGATGCGCTTAAATCATGGAATTTGGATTGTTTTTGGTACGCTATCTTTGTTTTGCATGAGTTATTTGGGATCTTATCAAGTGATACATAGCCCATATCTAGCCAAATTGCTTGCCGTCAAAGAATTGAACACATACAAAACGAATCGTCTCATCAAAAAAACGGATAGTTTGAATAGAGCCTGTAAAGCACACTCACAAGAAGAGTCGTTTCTGCGCTTGAGAATAGCTGAATTAGAAGATCTTAACGGACAAATGTATTCTCATTCACTAAACTCTAACGAACTTGTTACGTTTTATGATTCATTGACATCAACTAGTGCTGAAAACAAATTGGTAATTACGGCGATGCAAAGCGAGTCAATCCAGTTGAGGGGAGCAACTATATTAAATCTGGATCTCGAACTCGAGGGTCAAACGACGAATTTACTAAGTTGGCTCAAAGCAGTCGAGCAGTCAACCCATCCGATGGTGGTTAACTTCTACAATATTACTAATTTTGGCGAGGCGATTAATTCCGGTTCAAATCTCAAAGTTCAGCTTAGCATCTTGGTTAATGACGAGTAATACTCAGACAAGCTAGCATGCATCAACGAGATGTGGTGGAATCAGAACAACCGATCCCACAATTTCTTAGCCGTCTTTTTAATGCTGTTTACTAGATTTGTCTTCCTGGGCCTCGAGCCTGTGGCAACTGTTACAGTTTCGGGGTTGCGGCCTTTCCTCTTTCGCCTTCGTCGACGCTTAGATTCTTGGCCACCTTTTGAAAGAGCACGGTCTGATTTTGCAGTTGTAGGTTTTTCTTCAACTGTTTGTACCTTATTTTTAGATTTAAGTGATGTGTGTTTTTCATCAGATTTAAGCTCAGAGCCTGGGGGACCATATTGATTATCACCTAACAAAGTAAGATGGCGGTTTAACCAAATAGGCTCCACACCAATTTTATTTTGAATCTGACGCAACATATAGGTCTTATTTCTAGGAATAAAAGTAAGACTCTTGCCCTTTTTTCCCATCCTCCCCGTTCTACCAGTTCTGTGCGTAAAAGATTCTAAATCCATCGGAAAATCATAGTTTACAACGTGTGTAACATGAGAAAAATCTAATCCTCTCCCTGCCACATCGGTTGCTATCATAAATTTAACACGCTTCTTTTTGAATCTCTCAAAAATACTTGTCCTTCGATTCTGAGGCAGACCACCGTGAATCATCTCAATACTTCTCAAGCGTTTCTTAAGTATCTCATGCAGTTTCTCAACGTTAATTCTGGAATTACAAAATAGTATCGCCTGCACAATAGCTTCCTCTTCCATATACTTCAATAAGCATTCAATGCGATTTCGAGAAGATGTCTGCACAAAGTAATGATCTATAGTTTCGGGAATTTTTTCTTCGGAAATCAACTTAACCTGTACAGGATTGCTAAGTTGATTCTGCGCCAATGAATCGATTTCTGCTGGCATTGTTGCTGAAAACAAAAGCTTCTGATGCTTATGGCCCATGCAAGAAAGAATAAAATCTACGTCCTCCATGAAGCCCATATTTAGCATCTCATCCGCCTCATCAAGTACAAAACATTTTATGTGTCGCATACTTACATTGGATGAATAAATGTGATCAATAAATCGACCGGGAGTAGCCACTGCTAACTGAGCACTCTCCAATTCAACCCTTTGTTCACCCATAGGAACTCCGCCATAGAGTAAACAAACCTTTGTTCCCAAATATTTGGATAAACGATCTATTTCATCACAATATTGAAAGGCTAACTCTCTCGTAGGTACTAAAATCAAAATTTGTAATTCCATTAAAGCATGGTCAATTTTTTCTAAAACTGGAATTGCGCATGCGCTAGTTTTACCTGAGCCTGTTTTTGCGAGACCCATAAGGTCGCGACCGTCCAAAATAGGCTGAATACTCTGTTCCTGAATCGGAGTCATAGTCTGGTAACCTATGCTGTCGATACCTTTTTTCAGTAATGGATCTATATTTAATTCGCTGAACTTCATGCTTTCCAACTCAATAAAACGTTCATATGCTCAGGATCTCTTTCAATACGCAGAGGATTAGTATGGATTACATAATCTTTGATGTAAAAGGAAAAAAACAACCAAAAAGTGATCCAACTACACCAACGAATAGAATCTAAAAAAATGGGATATGTACCGCCAATCATGGTCAAAAGTATGCCGACAAAAAGTACAGTCAAGCCAAGCGTCGATTCAGCACAAAGGCACAGTTTCGTCTCCCTTGCTCCCATCTTAACAGATTGATATCTTTTCATCAGGATTAAGATATCTCGCAGAAGACTTTGCAAAAATATTTGCCCTGCCGTATAGAAAATAAAAGTACTCCAGTCGGGCACATTCGGAAAGTGTTCACTTATGGACGTCTGGAGCAATAGTATTGATACCATTATAATTATAAATAGCTCCAGAAATTCAAGCTTTGAAATTGAGTAATCCTTCTGTAAATAAGACATCTATATTATCCCATAGCATTCGTTCAATGTGAAATTTTGTATACTTCGACCATGTTGAAATCACCGATCCACACAGGACATAATTTAATTGAGCGACTGGCTATCGATCCCCTGATTCCGGACAACTATTTAGAATCTGGTTGGTTACAAACCATTGCTACTCAATTTTGGCCTCGGAATGTATTGCGCCTAGGACATGAATCACATTTGGTTGAACTTGATAATCGAGATCAACTTTGTGTTGTAGAAATGAAACCCTCAAAAAAAGCTCACGCAGTCATTATCCTAGTCCATGGTTTGAATGGAGATTATCTATCACATTACATCCAACGGATGGCGATGCAATCGAATCAACAAGGTTGGCTCGTATACTGTGTCAATTTACGCAATTGTGGTCCCTCTCTGGGATACTCTAAAACAATATACAATGCTGGAAATTCAGCTGATTTAATTAACGTAATGCAATGGGTAAAATCGAAGCATCCCAGTATACCCAGATTTTTGTGTGGCTACTCTTTAGGCGGTAATATAAGCCTCAAGGCGATGGGAGAACTAGAAGCTTCGCTGGTGCAGGGAGGCGCTGTTGTCTCTACGCCAGTAGATTTACTCGCTAGTGCCAACAAACTAGCTCTTCCCCAAAATCATTTTTTTAATAGGAATTTACTAAAATACTGTATGCAACAGCTGGGTAATATGCGTCCCTATCTCGAAAGAATACCTCGTTACAAACCACTAAAATGCCATCTATTGAAAGATTTCGATGAACACGTAACTGCGCCTATGGCAGGTTTTATAGATGCCAAAGATTACTACGTAAAATGCTCGTCTATTCACAATGTAGCGGATATTAATATTCCAGTTCTAATTTTAAGTTCAACTGATGATCCGATGGTTGATCATTCTTATATAAACATAACTAAAGAAAATACCAATTTAGAACATCTAATAACAAATTATGGAGGTCATTTAGGCTTTATCCAAAATGGAAACACTGGAATACATTGGCTAGAGGAAACACTCTGTTCCTGGTTCAAATCGCTATTAAAAATCTAAAATGAAAGACTAAATTGTTTTGATACGTATCTATTTTGTTATTGAAATTCGTCTCCATTTAATTACCATGTTGTTGTGTCGGTATTAGAACCCCCAACCTTATGTTCAACGGGGGAGAATAATGAAGAAAAAAATCTCATCTATAAGCTGGGTTTGGGATAAATACAGAGATCATTTTACCGAAATTCGGAAAGCCATCGGTGATGAAATAGAATTAAAAAAAATACCGACAAATCAAGCTTCGTTAAAAGAGCTTACTCGGTAGATCACGACCTATTCGAATTTGATAAGAAACCGAAAAACGACATTACCTATAAGCCGGGTAATCAATTTTAATCTCAGTCGATTCTAAGGTTTAGTTTTTTGTCACTGAACTCCTGTATCTTCCAAGCCATTTCTTTCAATTTTTTATTTATTTTAATGTTTGGGTTCCAGTATCGTGGCCTCAAGATCAAAACCCAATTTCCGGTCTCTATCCTGAGATTAATTAAAAGATCATCGAGTATCCAAGAACCCGAAGTATTTGGAACAAAATTGAGCTCAGTAAGATAACATTTGAGTTTTTCGAAATTCTGAAGATCTGGACCAGTAATCCGATAGAAAAATAAATGCTGAGTTCCAAGCTTCAACCAAAGTGCAATTAACGCTGAGCTTATACTAATCAATAATACCTTGGTAGCAATAGCTATAAGTGAGAGCATTAAAAAATTAAAGAAACTCGCTAATTGAGTAACATCATGAACAGGAAGTCTCTGCAAACTTAATAAAAGAGCCCACGCCAAAATCATTATTGTAGTGATGATGACAGAGACGACTAAGGAATGCCAAATTAGATGAATAGGTCCGGAGCCAAAAAGAAAATTATTTTTGTTATCTCTCAAGTTGACTCCATTTCTTCAAAAGCTTCTCAGCTGGCTGGTATCCCAGTCGCTTTGAATTCTTCAACATATTCAAAGCCGATTCCCAATTTTGAACTATTCCCTCACCTCGGCCCATCATGAGCGCTAAGTTATAAGCGGACCTGGCATGTCCTCGCTCAAAACCTAAACGGTAAGCTCTTATGGCAGCCGGCTTGTCTACCGCACCACCAAGACCCTCATCTAGGCAAACCCCCAGATTAAAAAGTGCTTCTGCATTACCTGAATCGGCGGCCTTCTTATACCAATACCTTGCTTGAATTAAGTCAGAGGGTGTTCCTATACCGTGGTCATAGATCAGTCCTAGATTCAAACTTGCTACAGAATCCCCATGCATACTAGCTTTCTTGAACCAATAAATAGCTGATTTTATATCAGCAGGGCTAGAGGAAGGATCTGTCGCTCTAACAGCAAGCTCAAACATCGCCGCTGAGTTTCCGAGTTTAGCGGCCTGCGTAAGCACTTTTACGAACAGTGGATCCTGTGATTGATTATCACTCTTCTCATAAAGCTTCAAGTAATCGACACAACTTGCCAAATCACCACTTTCACACCTTTTAACTAGGTCATTATCAGAAAATTTATTACCACAACCAACATAAAATAATGAAATACAAAAGATCCCTAAAGACAAAACATATACGATCATCGATGAAGTTATCCGTAACAATAATATTATGCTAAACGGGTTTATTTTAGCATGCTCTTATGCATTCCTAAATGAAGGACGAATATAAAAATAAGAACCATTATTTATGTACAATTTAATCTATATTTTCATTATTTTGTTATTTTCACTACAGAGTTTACGAGCTAATCCTGATTACAAAATCAAGACTTTGAGCTGTTTACCGGGACTCAAATCGGACTCATTTGAAGAGCTCGAATATAGCCTATTATGTTTGCACAAACTTCAACTGAAGGGAGAAGGTTCGGCGGGTTATTCAATTTATCAATACTTCTATAATGGAGCCCCTCGAGTAGAACAGAATCCCGAACTTGCATTATCATATCTAATTGCAGCCGCACGTCAAAACCATCCAAGAAGTCTTGATCGCTTAGCCTGGCATTTTGAAACTGGTAAGCATTTGAAACGAAACCTTGAAGCCGCCTATTCATTGTACCTCAAAGCCGCTGAGCTGGGTTTTACAGACTCTTTGGTAAATCTAGGTCGCTGGCTGGTATCGGGAGAAGGTCTATCTCAAGATACAGAAGCAGCCTTCCATATTTTTCATCAAGCGTCACTACAGGGTAGTACAGAGGCTCAATTTGAAATTGCCCATATGTATAAACGAGGTATTTCAGTAAGACAAAATATTACAGAATATAGAAAATATCTTCTAAGAGCCGCAAGTGGAGGTCACGTAGGCGCCATTCTGGAAATTTCTCTTAATCATCTTGAGGGGCGACACGCAGAAAAAAATATTGCTAAAGCACTACAGTGGATGAAAACACAAGAGGGTAACCCCAGAATTGATATGATGCGAGCAATGCTCCTACTATCGCAATTTGATACCGAACTCAATCAGCAGGGTATCAAGCTATTACATACTCTGAGTCTGACAGGTCACGCACCTGCCTCGAATTTCTTATCTGAACTTCATGCGGACGGACATTTTCTTTCTCAAAAGTCCGAAACTGCCAGACGCGTATACTCCCGAACTGCTCAGCGACAAGCCGGATACATTCCGCCGATCTCTCAAAATTACTCGGTAAATTATGCCAGTTTGAGGGATGTACCAAAATTTTTAGAGAAATATGATAGCAGAAAAGTCGAAATATTATGGCCAAAAAAATCATCCATCAAAGAAGATAAAAAGTCCGCGAATAAGCATGAAATAGCGTCTGGTAGTTCGCTAAAAAAATGGCTTAATCAATATGAAAACAAACAAAAAAATCTAGAATCAAGAAAGAGACTAAGTAAGCCGCAAAAGCCAAACAAAACGAAGGAAACTATTCCTAAAACAATTGCTTCAAAGCAAAAACAAATTTTATCCCAGAGCCGTCTAATCGAGAAGACATTAAATGAGATAGAGATTATTGATCCAATAGCAAATTTAGCGCAAAGTATTATGCTGATTCAAAATCGCATATTACTTGCCAACACTTACTTCTCCATTGGACATTTAGAACCTATGAAATTACAGTTGGGTAAATCGTTACAAAGTAGTTTCGGAATCCTTGAACTGCTCTCAAAGCATGTAAACAAAGAATTGGCTTATCCCAAAATTCTTGAAGCCATTCATGACTCCGAGACATTAAATGCAGCTAGAAATCTATGGACTAGGTCTTTTGCAGATTTCCGATTAAGTTCCATTCAGCTGATACAAACAATAGAAAACATAATTGATCTGTACTCCAAACTCGGAAAAAAAAGTAAAGCTGAGGAGGTTGAACTCAAACTGAATAAGCTCATTTATGGTGAATCCAACTATGGATTTCTTTGTGTCGCTTTCGACAAAGAACATCCCTTGAACATTATTTCTCAAAGTCTAAGTAATCGTCCGTTTGATGATAATCCAGATTCTAATCAATCCTCAACTATCCATTGATCCAAGTTCGTTAGATCAATTTCACTTTGTCTTGAAACTCCACCAGCATCATTAAAAATAACGCGAAGTCGGCTACCTTCATCACATATCATTGTTGGGGTAAAAAGCAATTCATGAGCTTTCAAGTAATCTTCATGTAGATTCAAAGTATCAAAGGTTTGACTAGCTCTATCAAAATCCGATGCATTCAGTATTTTTGATCTACAGCCAGAAAAATTAAGTGTAAGACCTGTCTTACCGAAGTAGCTTGGGGCACCCTGATTCTGGATTTGATAAACTTCACCCGACGGATATTTAATTTTGCGAATATTCAACTTATACCCACGCCCCAAACGGCCTTCAACAGCTCTTCGAATCCTCCATGCATCAAGAACTAGAGCTTCACCCGGGATACCAAATCTGAAAAACGCATAACCCAGCCCGAACTTTCCTCGCTTTTTTTCAATTGCATTAAGCATCTGTGCTAATGCTGAACTACTCACAAAATTATATTTTAATTTTGAACCTTTACGAAAAGTTCGATTAGAAAACTGCCACCGATCAGGAACCTCGTATTCGATAACGCGATCTCGACTGAATAACCCAGATTTACGGCTTTTGTTAAATATTAAATTAGGTTTACCAAGAAAACGATTTTCACTGGCGGTATCAGGACTCACGAGGGCCCAAGGAATTTTAAGCCGATTATTTTCATCATAAACTATACAGTAACTATAGGTAGGAATACCAAAAATTACAGGCTTACCTAACTTTTCCCAATTATTAGCCATCTCTGGCAACCATTCCCAATCGCTAACCTTTAATGGCTGATTGGAAAAATTACTTCGTTTGTAGTCGTAGAGCATCGGAACTACCATGTCTACATTATCCAGGACTTTTCTAATTCCCTTCTTCTTGTGCCAAGATGACATAGGAGTAATACTAAGCAAAGCCCCTGGTAATTCTTTTCTGAGGTCTGCCATGAGTCGTTGGAAGATTTCAAAATTTATATGTTTACCTTCGAGGTCAATTTGCACTCCTCTGACCTTTTGGTTAAGTTCCCTAAATAAAACAAAATCCTCCTTAATCACCTCTATGATCCACGGAATAATTTCATCAGGAATAAGGTTTAATTGATTCTTCACAAACGCATCGATAGAGCTATTAGCAAAAGTATATACTAGATGAATTTCTTTGAAGCTTTTCAGATTTTTAAATTGATCTGGAAATCGAAAACTTTTCTTTAGACGCTTCACACTGGGGTGACCACCGGCAGCGGAAAAATGCCCAACGCGGTAAAATAATCCATGGATAGGAATCCTCGATAGTTCCGCCTGACTACGATTATCGAGCTCGTGTTTAAGATGCCAGTGCCATACGTAATAACGAGGAGATGATGAACTGACTACAACATTTGACATAAAAAATATAATGAAAATTTTGAGGATCTGCATGCCGGCAAACTATCTCACAGCTATATGCTTGTCAATGATCATTTGGATTAACCAACAAAGTTCAAATGTGTGGCCAAGTTCCATGCCCGAGAGGGTTTACTATGATCGAATTCTTACAATGACAGCATGGAAAATTAATCATCTCGAGAAACCTTTGAAAGAACTTGTAAATATAAGAAATCAAATGCGCGTTAACTTAAAATGCCGTACTAAACCAAGTCTGAAGTTGTGCCAAACCTATAGAAAAAATTTGGTTCGCAATTCTTTTTTAGAGGAATATCTACTTAGTTATGCTGCTCCCCAAAAATGGGTTCACTGGTCAATTCCAGAAAAAATCGATGAAGATTTGGCGACTTTTACAGACCAAGAAATAGAGGATTATCTTGAAGGGGTATTAAACCTACTACCACATTTAGACCGAGATATTGTAACTATGCATGCGTTATCTGAAAAATTGAGCCGATATCTCAAACGAAAACATTCCGCAGAATCGTATCAGAAACTCAGTCATATTCCGTGGTGGTACTTTATAGTTCTATTATTATTCGTATTATTAAATATAAGTCTATACAATTACAACGATTTAACTGTAGACGAAAATAACGAAAGTTAGTATATGACAGTCTTAATTATAGAAGATGAAGAGGTAGTGGCGCACTCACTGAAACAATTAATAGAGTTGCGCTATACCGCAGATGTTTGCACAGCTGAGTCAATCAGTATTGCTCGAAAAATACTTAAAAAAGAATCATTTGACCTTCTAATCGTAGACTACAACCTACCTGATGGAACGGGCTATGGTTTACTTTGCGAACTAGCTAGTGAACTCGATTGGCTTACTGAAGCCACCCTAATTTTTATTAGTGGCGTTTCATACGTTGATCTAACACCAGAATTTCGTGACTCCGTCAAAATTTTTAAGAATCTACACGTCCGCAACAAACCCATCAGTGCAGATGAACTGTATCAAATTGCTGACTTTACTCTTATTTCTGTGTGACCTAAATCTTTAAGTTTAATCTATTTCCTCGACGAAATACTTTGCCCATAACTAAATTCAACCCATCGTTTGTCCGGGTCTTGTGACATGCACACATAACCAGTATTTTCATCAACATACACTGGCTGTGTCGCAGGTAAATCTGCCTCTATTAATTTCTTGTAGACGAGGTCTACTTCCTGACGAGAAGAAAGTTCAAAACCAAAGTGTCTGAGCATACTTTCATTAACTTCAGTTGTATAATCAAGCTGCTTAGATTCAATTAGAACTAATATCGGCCCACTACCAACTGCGGGTATTAGGTGAACAACCTTTCTACCATCATCAATGCGATTTGTCGCCACGTTCATGTGGCAGAAATCTACATAAAATTGTAGAGTCTGCTCAAATTTTCTTGTTTCCAAAGCACAATGAGTCCATTTCATAAAGGAGCATCCATATGTTAAAAGTCGTGGTTTTCGGCGCTAGCGCCTATGAAACGTGGAACCCACTATACCAAGAAGCCATTAATCTGGGTAAAAAACTGGCAAAATCAGGTCATGAAGTTTGGAATGGGGGTTACTTTGGCCTTATGGCAGCCGTAAGTCGAGGTGCACATTCTGAGGGGGGAATTGTAAGAGGAATTATCTCAAAAACCTTTAGTTTTAGGTCGGGTGAGAACCCATGGCTAACTCACACAGTAGAAGCAGAGAATAGTATAGAACGACTACAAATAATGCTGACAGAGTGCGATGTCGCTATCGCTCTCCCGGGTAGTATAGGTACATTAAATGAGATATTAATGTTATTAACATTATGGAAAGTGCGAGAGTCCGAAATGCCGCTAATTGCTTGGAAAAAGCCGTACGAGAATCTACTTAATGATTGGAAAAAGAATGGTTTCTTAGACTCAGAGATACTGTCTAAAGTAATTTTCACACATAATAGCAAAGAAATATTTGAGCAAAATCTTTTACCAACAAGGTAAGTCTTTTCTACTTAAAGTTTAGAAAAGAGTTTTTTTTAGAATCATTATAGGATAAACTTCGCGAAGCGATCAGTAGTTGAAAAATGGAAGGATTGGAGCATGTCACTAAAACGCTTTCAGGTTAAAGATGAAGAAGGAAAATTATGCTCCAGTAAATGCTGGGTAAAGGATTCAGTTGGAGGCTATCAGATTGGTATCGAAATTCTCAGTAAAGGTGTTCGCTACGAAGGCTTTTCCGACGCCAGCTGTGAACAAATTGCCTGGTACGATGTGCGCAGTCAATTGTCTGAGCTAGGTTATAAAATTATCGAAGATATCCATGAATACTGACCGTTTGAATTAACGTATTACTTGATAGCTAAAGTCTTTGGGGGACAATTTGTCCGTTGCTCCAGAAATAAGAATAACTAATACCCTTACGAACAGGAAGGAAATTTTCAAACCTATCTATGAGGGACAAGTTTCGATTTATGCATGTGGAGTTACGGTTTACGATCTTTGTCATCTCGGTCATGCCATGCAAGCTATATTGTACGATACTATCGTGAGATATTTGCGTTACCGAAATTACAAGGTTACTTACATTCGAAACTATACTGATGTTGATGATAAAATTATCGAACGTGCGCAAGAACGTGGAATGAGTCCACTTGAACTTTCGGATGAGATGATCAAGGCCTGCGATAATGATTTAGCAGCAGTTGGAGTTCAACCCGCCAATCAACAACCCAAAGTAAGCGACTATATTCCAGAAATCATTAAATATATACAAACTCTCATTGAGAATGGCTATGCATACTCCACAGAGAAAGGGGACGTTTATTACGAAGTTAGAAAAAAGTCTGACTACGGTAAATTGTCTAATCAAAAAATTGAACAATTAAAATCCGGACAAATAGTATTGGATGATGAACAAAACGATAAGAAAGACCCTCTGGACTTCGCACTATGGAAATCCGGTACGGTTGAGGGAGCCTGTTGGAAATCGCCTTGGGGTTATGGAAGACCTGGATGGCATATTGAATGCTCAGTAATGTCTTCCCAGTTACTCGGTGATCATTTTGATATTCACGGAGGAGGACGCGACCTAGTTTTTCCACACCATGAAAATGAAGTTGCTCAATCCGAGGCTTTTAGCCATCCAAAGTGTCATTATGCCAATTATTGGATTCACTCAGGTTTACTCACAATGAATAATCAGAAAATGTCGAAATCAACAGGAAATTTTCTGACCATTCGTGACGCTTTGAAAAAATATGATTTCGAGGTGATTCGATACAATGTATTCCAAGTTCATTATTCCAGTAACGTAGATTTTAATGCTGATAAATTTGGATTAGCCTTAAAACGCATTCACTATTTTTATAAAACTCTTGAACGTGTTAATCAAATTAAAAGTACGGTTCAAGATGCCCCCCAAAAGCTTCTGTTAGAGTTAGATCTTATCCAACTCAAAAAGCAATTTCAAGATGCCATGGATGACGACTTCAATATGCCTCGAGCATTTGTAGTGATCCAAGAAATCTTTAGTCAGATCAATGAGATTTTAGATCGTAAGGGAGTCAAACCAAAACACAAAGTTTACAGTCTAGAAAAACTTGCGGAAATAGCTATCGAATTTCTGAAGATTTTCGGCCTTGCACAACGATCACCTGAAAAATTCTTTAAAGAGATTTATCAGCGTTTAATCGAGAGCAGGCAACTGGATCCTGATAAGGTAGACTTTCTTCTAAAAGCCAGAGTAAAGGCTAGACAGGCTAAAGATTACGAGGAGTCAGATCGTTTACGCGATCAATTGCTACAATTAGGTTTACAGGTGCAAGATACGCCCCAGGGCCAACTCTGGGAAGTGTCAGAAGATGCCCTTTACAGTTTGTGCTGAGTACTCCTCCCGAGAAAGGGAGAAATATCATCGAATTTGGTATACGAGATTCAATTATCGCGGTCCAGGCCGTTGTCATCATTTACCTACTTTATAAAGATTGGTTTGTCGAATGGCGTCGTCTCAGACGAATCAAAAAATCCGGAGACTATGGAGAAAAAATCGTTTCAGAGTACCTAGACGACATGGAAGAAGTGTTCGAAGTGTACCATGGAATCCGAGGAGAATATGATCGGCAACATTTTGAAATTGACCACTTATTACTAACGCATCAGGGTATCGTTCTTATTGAAACAAAAAATATACGTGGTACGATAATTTCCCGAAGGAATGGCTGGTGTCAGATTAAGCGTAGCGAAGCAGGAAAAAGCTATGAACGAGAGTTTAAGAGTCCGATCAATCAAGTAGAAAGGACTGCTAGAATTTTTGAATCTATGATAAAAGAAAAAGGTTTTAG
>CAZRWM010000060.1:0-14186 GCA_964603885.1 uncultured bacterium | reverse complement strand
GCGCTGGCGAAAAAAGAAAAGCGATTACATAGACGAAGACGCCCATTGCCAAGGCTACCAGAAAGAATATGATAATGTGCATTAGAGTTTTAGCTCGAGGACCTATAATTTGTTCAGCAACAGCTCCTATACTTTGACCTTTGCCTCTTATACTTAGAACTAGGGCTGAAAAATCGTGTACACAGCCAATCAGGAGAGCACCAAAAACCACCCATATTAGAGCAGGTAGCCAACCCCAGATCACTGCCACTGCTGGACCCAGCATCGGCGCTAACCCAGCGATCGAGGCATAGTGGTGACCAAAAAGAACCCATTTATTAGTTGGTACAAAGTCTACTCCGTCGGTGTAACCATGAGCTGGAGTGACTCTAGAATCATCAAGGCTAAATACTGAACGCGCTAAAAAACTTGAGTATAAGAGATATCCCAGTAAATAAATGACAAGACAAAGGAAAGCAGCAATTCCAGCATTCATTGATTCTCCAATCAATCTGATTAACTTTTATTATAGTACCGCAGCAGACAAGCCAAAGAGTGTGTTTTTTATTAACTTCTAAACAATTTAGGCATTTTCATGGCATGGCTTGTTTTACTCTTAAAATGCTTATCAAAACATTCCCAAAATTAAACAATTATTCACTACAATGGAATCATGATTTTTAAGGTAGTTGCTCTTTTTATATGTATACCAATAGTTTGGGCAAACAGTTCTCTTCAGCATTTGAAGAGTTATGAAAAATTAATTGATGATGCATACTATAAAGATGCAAAAAGTGTTGCACAATTGCAATTGAAGGTAGTGAGAGAGTTACATGGCGAGAAAGATAGCTTGACACTTCTTTGGATGAACAATCTTGCTGAAGCCGATTTGATATTGGCAAATTACAAAGAATCACTACGACTTTTGGAGATTGTAAATTTACAAGCAAAAGCCCAAGGGAAAATTACAACTAGCGTTTCAAATCAACTGCTGCGGTCACTAGTGCTTAAAGCAAATGCATATCAATCCATGGGTCAGATCGAATCCTGCGAGAAAATCATCAAAAAAGCTTCTAATTTGATTAATAATCAATCAATTATTGATTCTAAGATATTAGCGCAATTGCATTTGGTTAAAGCAAAGTTGAATATAGATATTGGCAAAGAGGCGCAAGCTCAAAAATTTCTAAGTAAAGCCCTAAAAATATTTGATGAAGAGGGTCTACTGCTGTGGAAAGCAAGAGCTCAGCAGCTATCTGGAGAATTATTGTTACAAAAAGGTCAACTTATACAAGGTCGTAATTTAATTGATCAATCCATAATGTTGCGCGGAGAATTACAGCTTAAACGTCACCCAGATTGGGCTGATGCACTTGATGGTATGGCAGCTCTATTAATATTATCCGGCAACCTAGGGGCGCCATTAAGCTTAGTGGACAAAGCACAGAATATACGACTTGAAGTCTTTGATAAGAAACATCCCGAACAGCTCAAATCATTAAAAATGCGAGCATTTTTGATGGAGACTATTGGAGACAATCGTAGTGCCCTAAAACAGCAGAAATCACTTTATGCCAAAACGTTGCAAATGTTCGCTGATGATCACCCAGATTTATTCACAATAAATCTGGCATTGAGTCGACTGCATATTAAAACTAACGATTTGTCGACGGCTAAAGCTAATTTAATAAGAGCTCGATCAATTTATGAGATTCACTTTAAGCATAGTAAGGTCAAAAAAATTAGAGTTGATTTAATTCAAGCCCTTCTCTATGCATCTTCTGCGAAATACTTTAAGGCAAACTCTATTTATCAGTCTATACTCAAAAGTAAGGATTTCCCTGGTCGTGCTGAAGTTCTTCAAAGAGCTGCTGAAGTGTTGCTTTTTCAAGGTAATAGTGAAGCTGCAGAACTTCATCTTTCTGAAAGATTGAATCTAATAATTAGTAATTATGGAAATGCCCATCCGCAAGTAGGTACAGCTATCAAAAAGTTGGCCGCACTGTATTATGAAGAGCAACAACCACAGGTAGCCGTGAAACTAATAAAAGATAATTTGGAACGATTAATCTCCAAAGTCGGAGAAGATCACCCAGAGGTACTCAATAGATTATCAGAATTAATATTTTATCAACAAATCGCCAAGCAACTATCTGCCGCCGCGGAATCTTTTGAGTTAGCCTTAAAAATTCAGAAAAGAAATTTTGGTCACGATAACTCAGAGGTACTTGAAACCATGACCAACTTAGCTGGTGTTTATGGTCTACTAGAGAGAAAGAAGAAGGCAAACAACTTACTTCGCGAAATCCGACTAATTCAGGCTGGCGGAAACCCACGAGACAAGGATATATTGTTTGAGAACTCACCGGGTTCCAAAAATCAATAATATAGCCAGGGAAGTCCTGTTTGACACAGATTACTATTTTATCAATAGCAGCCTTCATTACGGCTACCTTATCTGCCATCATAGGAATGGGCGGTGGCATTACACTTCTGGCAATAATGATTCTGTTTTTGCCCTGGAAAGTACTGATACCTATTCACGGATGTGTGCAACTAATTTCAAACATAACAAGAGTTATCAGCTTTATTCGTTATGTGAATTGGCAAATTTTCCTTAAGTTTTGCTTGGCATGTGTTCCCTCAAGTTACCTTGGATTACTGGCAGTTGGGCAATTTGACGAAAATCTTGTCAAAGCATTTATCGGTCTATTTATATTATATGCAGTTTTTCTGGCTCCGCGCTTACGAGAGACAATAGCCAGAATATTCAAAAATTTTTTTCTTGCGGGAACATTGGCTGGCAGTATCAGTATGGTCGTCGGTGCTACTGGACCACTAATCGCTCCTTTCTTTATAAATAGTAACTTAGAAAAAGAGGAAATCATTGCTACAAAAGCTTTATGCCAAACGATGGTGCATCTTATAAAAGTTATTCTTTTTGGCGCCATACTTGGTTTTTCGATAATTGATTATTGGGAATTACTGGCCTGCATGTCAGTTTTCGTAATTCTAGGTACTCTTTGCGGAAAATGGATTTTGGAAAACAAGGTAAGTGACAGACTTTTTGGTATTCTTTACAGGCTTGTACTTGGCTCTGTGGCTCTGAAAATTTTATTCTACGATAGCTTTTACTTGGGTTATTGGATAGTGCAGTGATAAAAATTTTTTTCCTTCTAGTTATGGCTATATCGAACAGGGTTGAAGGATATTCTCATGTCGTACTCAATTTTGGTGATAATCAGATAGAAATCAATGACATATTGAATTTGAGTAGTAATAGCAATGATTTCAATAAACTAGTTGAGCGACTCAAATCTAAGGATGGATTCTTGCCTTACTCATTTTTACAGGGTAGGAAAATTCGGCTTTCAAACGTACCAAGTAAGCGCGATTTTTTAACTTTGAGGCTTTGGGGTCAATGGATTTCAAAATTTGATGAAGAAAATGCCGACTCATCATCCAGTATGCATTTATGGAAAAATCCTAACCTTCTGATTGCACCGAAGATTTATCACCAGCATAAGCCTAAATACGAACCAGTTAGTGACTTATTTCTTTGGACTATTCCCTTAGGAAAATGCAATTTCATCTCAGACCAGAATTACCACTTAAGTTTACCTACTTGGAATTTAGCAAGAAATTTCATAATAAGTAGAATCGAATTAATTAGCGAGGTTCCTAAGGGAACTGGTTTGAGTACTAATCAGATTTTCAATGAAAAAAACATAAAAACATTATTTCTTAAAAACCAATGGATTGATAATTTTAGAATTGTGGATCGATGGTTCGTACTAATCATTACGATTCAAGTTATTCTGGCATTCTGTCTGTTACGTTATTTTATGGTAGCGCAAGCCTATCTGTGTGTAATGTTTTTCTGTCTGTTAGCTTCTTATTGGTATCAATGGCCATTTAGGTATGACATTGAAAAAGCTACTTTAGTTGAGGCTAATGCCAAATTGAGAAGAGTCGTTCATCAGGGTGCTGATATACCTCGCATTGCTGGATTTGAATTAAATCAAATCCTTGAAAATTTTACTAAAGAAATAAAAGATTTATCTTCTGATATAAATGCTAAAGAAACATTTATGACGACGCTTTCATCGAAGGCCAGAAAAATTGGCCTTGAAGTGATGTTGCAATATGAAAATGCTAGAAAACTCATCAATGTGTCTACCAAGCAAAGTAAATCTTTTCAGCAGCCTGAAATAAACAAAGTCATTAAGGTTTTGTATTCTCTTGTTAGAGAAAATTTATTGATGCAGCAATTTCAGGAAGTAGATAGAGAGAGAAATGATCAATTTAATAAGAAGCTTCTTGCGATTGAAGAATTATTTGATGGTCTTTTCGCCGAGGATCAATCGTTGAGAAGTTTTCTCAACGATCCTAATAAAATCGTTGAGTGGCAAGCTGATCAGAATTCGAGAATTCATTATTTTTATTGGAATTACTTTTATGACGATGAGAAAAATCTAGTCGTTACTATTATTCGACTCAAACCGGGTGTATATGGACGACACATTGAGAAGTATGTACATAGTTATTACTCAGAAGCACTTAAGCTTCAAGATTGGACTCATGAAACGGTTTATTTTAGAAATAAATATGGTTCTTTTCATCCTCCTGTTAAAAATGTTTCTGAAACATTTATGAGATTGCATGAGCAATACACCGAAGCCACCGAATTTCTACACTATGTTTATCAGAACGATAATCATGAGTTATATTTCGGTTCAAAATTTGAGTCTATTCCGAATCAACGCATAATATTGAAAGTCAATGCAAACAATTTAGCTTCTGAGATTATGGATGACAAAAGGGAATTGTCACTTCAGAAGTTAAGTATGATTTTTTTAATCCCCTTGCTGGCACTGAGTATAAGCGCGCTAGTCTCATGGCGCTTACGCACATTGAGACGCCGTCTTGAAATAATGACAGAATCGGGCCAACTAACGAAGTTGGAGGTGGAAGGGCGTGATCAAATATCGGATCTTTCTATTCAAGTAAATCGATTACTGCACGAACCCATTAAAAGAAAAAAATTGATTCGTCTCAAGGAGGATTTCGAAAAGCGCGATCGCAAAATATTAAGCTCACTTAATGAGATTAACACCGAAGACTCGTATCTTGAACTAGTTTACATTGTTCTAGAATGTGAATTGGATAGCGTTCCTGACATGTTCTCTGAGACTGTACATTGGATTTGCAAAGATTATAAAAATCGTTTGACTGGTTGGTGTAGTACCGAAGATTTGATGACAGCTTTCTTGAACATTTCTAAACTCGACGAATCTGAGAAGAGAAATCTTTGTAATTACAAGATAGATTTACTTGAGATGGAATACGAATTAGAGAAGCACGCATATCGTGCATTAAATGGGGTTCCGTCTATACAACCAATTTTACCTGCCAATTATTTACCGTTTTTTAATGAAAGTATCCACACTGAGGCAAATAAATTGCAGGTGTTTACTACACTTGAAGATAAATATAGGAAGGTAATATTAACTTGTCTTGATGGTTCTCGTCGGTGGCACAAAGCAATATCTGAGGGTCTTGATGGCTACCAATTACGTTAAGCTACAAATCTATTTCATTATTAGTTTGTTTATTGGTTATTTGGCTTTTTTAGCGGTATGGTTCAATATTGATGATAGGGCCATGAGAATGCGCTCAGAAAACGATTTTCGCGAAGTTCTGCAGATTAGGAATCAACTGCGCGACAACTTATTCAATTCCTCTAAAGAAACACCTTATGGTGATAATAAATTGAGAGTTTTGAGGGTCATTTGTAACGACTGGTTAAATTCTCTCGAAAGAGAAATTACATCAAAGCGTCAATTCGAGAAACAGCGCATAAGGGAGAACAGTATTCCTATCTTGAATACCAGTGGGGTATACATTCTGAAAAATAAGCGCATGTATCTCAATTTAGGAGAGAATTTTGAAGATCGCTTTGGAGAAAATTGGACTAAGGATTTTTTTAGTGCATTGAAACATGGTGGTCGATACTTTAGCACTTTTATGTCTCGGTTCTACAATAGGCCGGTATCATTAAAGGAATTCCGTAAAAGTATTGGTAAATATGAGACCTTGAAGATACGGGGGAGATATTATTATCGCTATTACACAAAAATAAAAAATTTTGAAGTACTAGTAATTATCGACCTTCACAAATCAGACCCTTCAATTACACTCGATCATTATATAGAGAGCCTTGTAAAAAATGATGTCCGCTTAGAAAGGGGTTCGACAGACAGTTTTCTCTGGGCTGAGCAGGAAACCGTTCTGTCAGGTCAAATTGAATATGGCTTAAACTTTAAACCCTACAGATCAGGTTGGATAGATTTCGTTTTAGCTAAGTGGATAAGTCATATTCTATTCAGTCTCTTAATTATTTTTTTGATCGGTTTGGGTGGCTATCAAATTTTGTCATTGAGATTAGAATTTCGTGTTCTTGCATTTTTTGCGTCGTGTTTTTTGGGGATTTCTTTGGTCTATCATCTGCAATTCAAAAAACTTGAAAGGATACAATCTGAGCTTAGCCATCACAATAAAATGAACTTGGCGCATGACTTACGCCAAAATCTCAATCTAAAATACAAAAAAGGGCTACAAACCATTAAAAAGCAATTAGATGAAGCTGCTGCCTTTGATTATCAAATGCCTATTAAGGGCATCCTGCTTGCAGCTAACCTTGAAGGTAAAACACAAGTTGTTGATAATATTGAAGAGCCAATCCTACTAAAAATCTTATCTGAAATAATTAATCGTTGGCATTTAGTAAGAAAAGGTTTTAATCCATCTACGATCAGTTTGAGTGATTCCGTTAGCAATAGTCTGAAGATAGAGACGACTCCGATAAAAAGTTTTATAGCTCCCCATATTATTAATTATGTACTTAATAAGACTAAACAAATAATTCCAGGTCATGATGGACAGAGATTGTTGAACTTCCATTTGCATGGCCAAGAAATGATCTTAATTTTACCTGGGAAACGACAATTTTCAGCGGATGTTATTCGCTTACTATGCATCAGAAGAGATGATTTAATTAAGTATGTGGCTTCGAGAATGGATTGGAAACTCAATAGGATAGCCATTGTAAATCAAAGAACAATTCAATCAGTATTTCAAAATTTTAGACCGGCCTGGACAAATTCAAAAATTGAAAAGTTTCTTGTAAATCGCCAAATGCCATCTACGCTTAGGGATAACACAGATATTCAATGGATACATCTAAATTGGGATGAAATGATATTACTTGTAAAAATATCAAGTTCATTTCGTGGGGCTGATGGCCCTCGCGATGCAATCATTTCTATCTTATTTTTATTGCTCGGTTTAATTTCTATTTTTGTAGTTCGAACAGGTTTGTTCAACTGGCTGGCTAAAAGTACTCAACTTCTGAATTCCTACCGACTGCATAAGCAATTAAGTTCATACAGTCCAGGATGGTTTAGAAACGAAGGCTTCGCTTTCAATACGGTTGTTGAGCGCTTTCTCAAGAGTGTCGACTCAGCAAAGCAATATGAATTGAAGATGGCACCCGCATTAGATCAAATATTAGTGAAGGATACAAACTTGGTAGCACAAGTCGCTGTTATTGAACTGCTGTACTGTAGCTTGCAAAAGGAATTAGTATCGGAATTATCGGAGCTTATATCCGCTGAGCTAAAACGATTTAATGGGTTTCAGATTGATGCGGGAGCAAAACGTTTGAACTTATGTTTCCCATTAGAGTTAGACAGTAACGGAGTTCAAAATGCAGCCGAAGCGGGTTTGGCGATTTGCGAATATCTCAGAGAACATACAAATTGTGAGTTTTTCTTAATTCTAAGAAAGGGTAATTTTGAAATCAAATTTAATCACCATGTTGGTGTAAACTATCCGATATTAGCAATCAGGGCTAACGAGGTTCAAGAAGGACCAAATCGGTATTCGCCTAATGAATTAATTATTGATGAAGACAGCTACAAAGTACTGTTAGGCCTATATGATTTAGAATTAATTGAAGACAATTATTATCGTTTTAATTTAATAAGTTCGGAAGGTTGAAATCTATGAGTCAAACTGAGTGGATGAATTCCGTCTTTTCTGATGGTAGTCCACAATTTGTTAATCCTAGTTTTCCTTGTAGAGGGGAAAATATTAAAATAAGACTTAGGGCCTTTAAATCGGCTCCTATCGAGAAAGTTTGGATCAAAAGTTTTTCTCGTGGTTCTTTATCCATGACTGTGGCGCGTCGCTCAAAAGTAGTCGAACCGTTTGTTTATTTCACAGCCAGTGTAAGTTGTACTGACTTTTGTTTAGAATATAGCTTCATAATTAAGACTTCAGATGGCGTTTACAATTATAATCAAGCTGGACTTAGTGTGGGTCTAGAGCGGCAATCGTCGAATTTTAAGTTATTACAAGATTGTGATTTACCAATTGATTTTTATGGACGAACGTTCTATCAGATTTTTCCTGACCGATTTTGTAATGGTAATAGCGATTTGACCCCGCAACCAGGAGAAATTCAAGCTCATGGATACGCTAGTCGGCTTAGACAGTGGGATCAAAAACCACTAGAATATCTTCAGGGTTACTGTCTTGATTACTTTGGTGGTGATTTACCTGGAATTGAATCAAAATTAGATTACCTAGAAAATTTGGGAATCGATGGAATCTACTTAAATCCGATATTTCACGCTCCGACTCATCATAAATATGATTGTCAAGATTATTATGAAGTAGATCCTCATTTGGGCGGTAATCAAGCTTTATTAAGCCTACGTAACGCTTGCTTTGTAAGGGATATAAAACTGATGCTTGATATTAGTGTTAATCACACTGGTATAACTCACAATTGGAAAAAGTCGAAACCAGATTACTATCATCACACTGAGTCCGGAATCCATCGCTGGGCAGGAGTTGATACTTTGTTGACTCTAGATTATGAAAATTCTGCAGTTCATGACGAAATTTATTCTTCAGACAATTCAGTTCTTAAGCACTGGCTTAAAGAGCCATATAAAATTGATGCATGGCGTTTTGATGTGGCCCATTGTATGGCGCGTGAGGGGGACCGCTATACTCATCAGAATGTTTGGAGAAGCATTCGTAAAAATCTGAAGCCATTCGGGAACCCATATTTATTAGCTGAATTCTGGGATGATGGGCATGATTTTTTAAAGGGTGATATGTGGGACGCGAGTATGAATTATTACGGATTCTGTCGCCCTGTAAGACTATTCTTTGGTGAGCCAGAATGGCAGATTTTTCGACATATGTCTGCTGAGCCACCTAAGTTTCTGGATGCCCAAAATCTATCAGAACTGTTTAATCAAGCCTTTGAAGAACTTCCTTTTCAGATTAGGAACTTGCAATACAATCTTCTAAATAGTCATGATATTCATCGTATGAGCAGTTTTAGTACTTTGGATTTTTTCAGTCAAGTTCAAGTCGCGGCGCTACTTATGTTTCATCCTGGTATAGCAAACATTTACTATGGTGAAGAAATAGCTCTTGATGGGCATTTCAAATCAGTTGAAGGCTGCCGCTTTCCCATGCAATGGCGATCTGATCTACAGAATCAGTCACTTTTAGGGATTTATTCCAGATTAACAGCCATGCGTAAGCATGATATTTTTAAGCTGGGCAGTTACGTGATATTAAAAGCGGAAACTGGCGTCTTTGTAGCCTTGCGATTTGATGAAAATGATTTTTTTCTACTGGCCATTCAAAGGGACCAAAATGATGTTAGTTTTGACTTGGATCTAAGTCCATACCTCTTGACAGCACAACGGGTTAGCATGGTCAACTTGTTAGATGGTCAGGGTATAGAATTTAACCAATCGGGCCAGTTTACGTTACATTTGAGATCAAAGGATTGTAAGATATTGACTACTGTTATCTCATGATTGCGCCATTTACATAGATCAATTAACTCACCTATCATCAAATAAGCTTGGAAACACCAGGGGGTAGCATGTCGGAATACTACGAAAAAGCACTTTATCTTCACGAACGTTTACGGGGTAAGATTGAAATGCGAGCGAAGCTCCCGGTAATAGATCTAGAGGATTTATCTACGATATATACTCCAGGTGTGGCAGCGCCATGTCGCAGAATAGCGGAAGATAAATCCGAAGCCTACAGATACACCATTAAAAATAATTCGGTTGCCGTAGTTACAGATGGTTCTGCCGTTTTAGGTTTGGGGAATATAGGCCCCGAGGCAGCAATGCCGGTCATGGAAGGAAAAGCTCTTATATTTAGTGAGTTTGCGGGTATTTCAGCTTGGCCAATCTGCCTGGACACTCAGGATAAGGATGAAATTATTAAAACGATTCGAAACATAGCACCTGGATTTGGAGGTATTAATCTAGAGGATATCTCTGCACCAAGATGTTTTGAAATTGAAGCTGATCTACAAGATCTAGGAATTCCCGTTTTTCACGATGATCAACATGGAACTGCGATAGTGCTGCTGGCGGGTCTGATAAATGCTTGTAGACTGCAGAAACGCGAGGTAACAGATCTCAATGTTGTAATAAACGGGGCGGGTGCTGCAGGCACAGCAATTGCAGGTTTTTTGCGATGTGTTGGTCTGGAAAACGATACGGTATGTACACCAGTAAAATCTATTATTGTATGTGATTCAAAGGGAGCAATACATCCTGGTCGTGATGATTTAAGTGATGAGAAGAGATCGCTCTGTTCGTTTACTAATCACGCTAAGCGTAGCGGTACTATTAAAGAAGTGATGGAAGGAGCGGATGTTTTTATTGGAGTTAGTAAAGGAAATCTAATTGATCGACATGATGTTGCTCGCATGGCCGCTGATCCATTAATTTTTGCACTTGCAAATCCTGAGCCTGAAATTCTTCCAGAAGAGGCATTTGCAGGTGGAGCTTCAGTTGTTGCAACTGGGAGATCTGACTTTCCCAATCAGGTAAATAATGCACTTGTATTTCCCGGAATATTCCGAGGAGCTTTAGATGCTAAGGCAAAAATGATAACCCCAGCTATGAAAATCGGTGCGGCATATGCTTTAGCTTATGCAGTTGTAGAGCCTCGTGCAGATCGTATTTTGCCAGAGCCATTAGATAAAGCTGTGGTTCCAGTAATAGCGCGGGCAGTTAGAAATATCGTTGCCAAAGAGCATGACGACAATACCGAAAATACTGGCTGAAGGACTTTACTGCTACTGAAATCGTCCTAGCCTAATTTGTAATATTTAAGACCTTTGTTTCGCACTCAAATGCTTGTTTCATCTCTCCCTTTGCCAGATAGGTCAGACTCATACCTCTGGCAAGCATCAAGATTAAATAAGATATCCACAGGCCATGCATGCCCAGCGAGGGTAGTAATATTACAACAGCTGGTAAATAACAGAAGACAACACTAAATACCATTGAATTACGCATCGCTATGGTTCGCATTGCTCCAAGATAAACTCCATCCCATAAATAGCACCAAAAGCAACATAATGGTGACAAAACCACGTAGGTTTTCCACTTTAAACACATATTTATGAGTTCTTTTTTGTTGGTAAATAAAATTAAAAATTTATCTAAGCCAATTAGAAAGGCGAGGGTGAAAATAGTAGATAGCACGAAGCACCAAAGAAAACCTGTTCTTACGATTTGCCAAAATTTAGAATTCTGTTTTTGGCCTACAGCTTGACCGACTAATGATTCGCATGAAATTGCAATCCCATCTAATCCATAACTAAGTAATCCCATTAATTGTAATATTAATGCACTGGCAGCCAGTTCAGTAGTCCCTAAACGAGCGGCAAGCCATGATATGGAATGTATACTCAACATTAAAAGCAGAGTACGTAACATAAGGTCTGTGTTACTTCTGATAATTTTAGTCAGTTCTTTAAGCCTTATAGTAAAGTCATATTTATGGGGTTGATACTGAAAAATTAAATGAAGGGTTGCACACAGTAATCCGATCCATTGAGCTAGAGTAGTTCCAAGTGCTAAACCTTCCACGCCCATACCGAGTGAACCAACAAAATAAAAATTTAAAGCGATATTCAGTAATTGAATGAGTACAGTGAAAGCTAATGGGGCCCACGCATTCTGAGCGCCTAGATACCAACCATGGATTACAAAGTTTAACAATGTGGCAGGGGCTGCAAGTATACGAATGCTGCTATATGAGTAGGCTAAATGTGTGGTGAGTAAGTCTGTTGATACCAAATTGTAATAAAGTTGAAATATCCAGCTTTGAAATAATAATAAAATCATGGCAATTATGATTGCAAGTAAACTGGAATTAATTAGTATCCGAATACTTTGTTCACTTATTGTGCCGTCTAACTGGCTTTGGGCGGTACTTCCTGTGGTACCCATTCTCAAGAAACCAAATAACCAGTAAATCAATTGGAAAAGTATTGTTGCTAAAGCTAACGATGCCAGATCTTCCACTCGATCCATGTGCCCAGCTAATGCAATATCAACGACACCAAGAAGTGGAACACTCAATGTACTTAAAAAGTTTGGTAAGGCTAGACGTAACAGCGCGAGATGGCAAAATAATGAGGATTGCATGAGTTAGCAGTTAGTGTTAGAGGAAAACCCTCCAAATGATATTAGCCATAACCGTTGTCAGAAGAATAGCAATACAATTGAGTAAAAATCCATAGCGTGCCATTTCTCGCACTCTAACGGCTCCACTGGCCATTGCGATTGCATTTGGCGCAGTGGCGATTGGTAGCATAAAAGCATAACTAGCACATATTGTGGCAACCATCATATATAAATAGGGGTTTAAGCCTGTCATTTGGCATAGACTGAAGATAATGGGTATGGCTACAGTTGTGAGAGCCATATTACTAGTTATTTCTGTAGAAAATGTGACCAGACTGGCGATACATAAAATTAGAAGCCAAGCTGGCCAATTAGAAAAACTCAGTAGATATTGAGCAATGGTCATATCCAAACCGGTATTTTGGACAGATGCTGCGATACCAAATCCAGCACCGAATAGAAATAATATTTCATACGGTGTTTTGCGGGTATCTTCCCATCTTAAAAAATTACTGCCCGGAACAAACATAAGTAATCCGAAACCTAATAGTAAAAGTTTTTCATTAATGCCAAGACCTGAATAGTATGGTTCAATTGGTGAATTCAACAGTAAGGTAAGACCTAGTAGAATTAGGATGAAGGAGAGTTTTTTTTGTTCCCGATTGAGTGTTTGAGGCTCTGGCAACGCTTGATTAAGACTAATATTATTTAGTCCAAAACTCAGCACTAGAGATAAAGATATCAGCATTATCGCAGCAAGTGGTAAACATAATAGCACCCACTGTAGAAATGGAATAGTTTGAAGATTATTTTGTTCTAAAAAACCGAGAAAAATAAGATTTGGTGGGGTGCCAACAGGCGTAAGGATACCCCCTACTGTCGCTCCGTAAGCTATTGCTAGTACAAAGCGCATGCGTAATGAAGACAGGGGCGAAATAGCGAGAGCTAGTGGCATTAGTAATAAACTAGTGGTTGTATTCGATAAGATACTGGAAAGTACCGCTGATGTTGCTGTCAGAGAGAATATAGTGCCCCTTGGTGTATAGGGAAAGATAAGGAACATCCTACTAATTATGGCACGATGTAGATTTACTTTTTCTACGGCGAGACCTATTAAGAATCCTCCTAAAAATAGAAATATTATCGGTTTACTGTACACAGCTGTAATTTCAACTGTATTTAAGATGCCAAATATTGGGAAAATAATTATAGGGAGAAGTGAGACGACTCCTAACGGCAAAGCTTCATTGGTCCAAAGAATTACAAGAAATGTAATAATGGAGATTAATATTAATTGTTGATCTTGAAATCCTAATCCAGCCAAAAAATATACTACAAAGGCACCAAAGACAGCCTGAAAAAGGCGGTAAATATTGGACATAACGAAATTATACTTTTTCTAATTAAAATCTTATAGCTGTATTTGTAGAAATGGATTGTTAAGATGATTTGTAAATAAGTCGAAACAAAAAAAGACGTATTAGTACAAATTCAGTATGGTTAAACTTGTTTGTTTAATATTTATAGTATCTGCCATAGTCTTTCAAGGATGTGGTGGGGTTTCCGTACCCTCTAGTTTTGTTGTAGATGAAACTAGACAAATCCATATTATAGCGACAGATGGAGTTCTTAAAAATGTCAGAGTTAGGCTAGCATCTCTGTTGAGAGGTTCCA
>CAZRWM010000059.1:0-14388 GCA_964603885.1 uncultured bacterium | reverse complement strand
TTTATGGACTGACGAAAGGACAATTTAGCGCTACAGCTGATAAAGGAACAGTACTCAAAAAAGGTCAAATCAATCAAAATGAACCAATCGACATCTGTCAGCTTGCAATTACTATGGGTGCAACTTTTGTTGCACGAAGTTTCTCAGGTGACAGAAAACAACTGGCACCCTTAATTCAGGCTGCTGCAGCGCACCAGGGTACGGCTATTTTGGATGTTCTTTCTCCCTGCGTTACCTTCAATAACCATGAAGGATCTACGAAAAGCCTTAAAAGCATCCGTGCTAATCTAGATCCAGTTCATGATCTTGATTTCACACCTCCTGCTGAAAATATAGCCGTGGACTATAACCCTGGAACTGATGTGGAAGTTACCCTGCATGACGGATCAAGAATTATACTAACTAAGTTGCGAGAAAATTATGATCCAAGACAGCGTATGGCGGCCCTTGTGACACTTGACGAAGCTGTTCAGGAGGACAAATTTCTCACCGGTTTAATTTATCTTGATCAAACTACGCCTTCTTTTGCCGAACAGATGCAATTACCAGATGTCGCGCTTGCCTATTTACCTGAAGATGAAATAAGACCTGACCCTAAGGCTCTGGATGCTATAAACGATAGCTTTAGAGTCTGATCGATTTGTAGCAATACTTGCTCGCTTTTGCCATTAAGAATAGAATGCACTTAAAACAACGGGGGTACAGGTGATGAAATCCAAAACTGCTAACAAATTTCTTGAGCAATATGCTTATCACTTTGTCCTGAACACTCAGAATACTAGACTACTTGATCGGGTGCATCAAATTTCAATGCACGAGGAGATCCTTGAGGTATCTCCCAGCGAATATTTGTTATTTTTTAATGACGACAGGGCCATGAACGCCTGTCTTAAAAAACTGGAGATGATGCTTAAAGAGCATGATTCTTCACTCGCCTTTTTTTGAGAAAACATGACCCAGCCAAACAAAATTGAAATAATTGAATCTATGTATAACCAGGTGGATGAAGACCTAAAATTCTTCCTTCAAGGATTTCGAGAAGTCCTCGTAGATCTGGGTGAGCACAGTCTGGCTGAATTTCTGAATAATGTAGAACAGGATCGAATTCGCGAGGGCATGGAACTAGATGAAAGATCGATACAAGCTCTTTCAATGTTTTTCCAATTTATGAACATGGTCGAGGAAAATACTGCTAATCAGTTCCGAAGATTAGAAGAGCAGAGACTTGATGGTAAGATTCCGGGTTATTGGAATCATAGGATACAACAATGTCTGGAGCTTGGTATAAGCCACAAAGAACTGTGCGAAGGACTTCACAAGGTTAATTTTGAACCAGTGCTAACAGCACACCCTACAGAGGCTAAGCCTCCACAAGTCCTTACCCACCATCGTGAACTCTACTTACTTCTTCTGAAAAGCAAAAGTCCGCGTTGGTCGAAACAGGAAAAAGAGGCGATTCGTGATGAAATCCTACTCAGTTTAGAAAGGTTATGGCGAACAGGAGAGATTCTCTCTAAAAAACCAGAAGTTCTACAAGAGCTCCAAGGTATGCTTCATTACATCAAAACTGTTTTTCCGCAGACTCTACATCAGTTTGATATTCGTCTTAAACAAGCCCTACTGAAAAATGATGTCACGCCTGATTTAGCTCATGACACTCGTAGCTATCCCAAATTTCAGCTCGGGAATTGGGTTGGAGGAGACCGCGACGGACATCCTTACGTCACCTCGAAGGTTACTGCGAAGACACTGTGTATGTTACGTCAAACTGCACTGAGCATACTGAATACGGAATTCCAGCAAACAGCTCAGAAGCTTACCTTGACCAGGCGTTATCATCCAGTACCCAACGAGTTGCAGAACATGATTGATCATAACCTCAACATCCTACCAGAACCTACCAGAAGCAACTTGATAAGTCTGAATGACGAACCTTGGAAGCAGGCTCTGCTGAGTTTAGTAGCAAGGCTACCATCCGATGAACATCGGTCTGAGTTTCATTACATAGAAACAAGCCATCTCATTACGGATCTCGCGATAATGAAAAACAGTTTACTCAAGATCGGTGCTAACCGGCTTGCTAATGAAGATCTCTTTCGACTTCTGAGACTGGTTGCAACTTTCGGATTCCACGGCGCGGCGTTAGATATTCGCCAGAATTCTGCGTTTCATGAAAAGGCTTTACAGCAATTAATTCACTGTGCGGGCATTGATCTGGATTGGTCTAAACTCAATGAAACCCAGCGCCTGGAATGGCTGAATGAAGAACTGCAGAGCCCTAGGCCATTTACTCATTCTAGCAACAAGGTTGGAAACGAAGCTTATAAAGTATTGGATTGCTACAGATCAATTAGGCTTTTTATGGAACAATCGACACCAGCTTGTATGGGAAGTTTAATAGTTAGCATGACCCGTTCGCTCTCAGATTTATTGACTGTTTATCTGTTAGCCAGGGAATCCGGATTAGCACTAGATGAAGGCGATGGATTAGTGTGCCGCTTGCCAATAGTTCCTCTGTTTGAAACGGTTGAAGACCTCAAACATAGTCCCACAGTACTGGATGATTTTCTTAAACATCCTGTTACTGTACGCAGTCTTCAGTATCAGTCGAATACATTCAATCATGAGCAGTTCCAGCAACAGGTCATGATAGGCTACTCGGATAGCTGCAAAGATGGAGGAATACTGGCTTCTCAATGGAATCTGCATCGTGCTCAGGAAAGTCTTCTGGAGATCGGGTCCAAAAACGATGTTCGCATAGTATTTTTTCATGGACGGGGTGGAACTGTTAGTCGCGGCGCAGGCCCAATGGATCGTTTCCTAGAAGCACTACCTCAGGGTAGTTTAGCCGGTAAATTTAGAATGACGGAGCAAGGCGAGACAATCGCCCAGAAATACGCTAATTTATTGACTGCCACTGTTAATTTAGAAATAACTATGTCGGGTGTTGCTTACGCTAGTTTTCGAGACGCAAAGGGTCAGCCGCAGCCAGCATATCGAGATACATTTGGATATTTAGCTGAGATAAGTCAAAAAAAATATCAAAGCTTACTTAACGATTCCGACTTCATTCCTTTTTTTAACCATGCTACTCCGATTGACGCAATAGAGTTATGTCAATTTGGGTCACGACCATCTCGTCGCAAAGGTCGGCAGAGTCTAGATGATTTACGCGCAATTCCATGGGTATTTGCGTGGAATCAATCAAGGTTTTACCTCCCAGGATGGTACGGAGTTGGTACTTCACTAAAAAGTTTACAAGAAGACAAACCTGAAGCTTTTGATGAACTGTGTAGAAAACTTCGCTCCATCCCATTTTTGAGCTATGTCCTTTTGAACGTGGATACTAGTTTGGCCAGCGCTAATATTGATCTAATGATTGAATATTCAAAATTATGGCCGAATGAGCAATCTAGACAGAGAATAATGGGGATGGTAATCGATGAACTTAAACTTAGTAGAGACAATCTAGATTTAGTCTTAGGTGGACCACTAGAGTCTCGACGGCCAAAGCTAACTAGAACACTCCAAAAAAGATCTGCCGCCTTGCGTCAATTGCATTTACAACAGATAAGATTACTTCGAAAATTCAGACACCAGTTGATGGCATTACCTGAGCATGAAAAGGAAAGTCTTGTCTTGCGACTTATGCTCACAATAAATGCAATTGCTGGCGGTGAGAGAACCACGGGTTAGTAAATTAGTTCAAACGTAATCCTGTGTCGTAATCAAATAAGTGGATACTTTCTGATGGAATTTTGAGACCTACCGTATCCCCGATGGAGAATTTTTGTTTTCCCGGTACTCTGACAGTTAAAAGCTCTCCTTTTACACTTAAGCGACCGTAAAGTAAGCTATCTGCTCCCAGACTTTCAATTACTTTAAGTTGGATAGTAAGTTGTCCTTCAGTCTTAGGTACGACTTCAATATGTTCTGGGCGAATACCTAAAATACTTTTCTCTGGTAATGCTTTTCCTGAGTGAGCTGACTCGTAGACCGAACCATCCGGTAATTTCACCCCCACTCCTTCTAATTTCTCGACCGACAGAAAATTCATCGCAGGCGAGCCTATGAAACCGGCAACAAAACTAGTCGCTGGTTGTTCGTACACCTCCAGAGGTGTACCTATCTGTTCTGGTAATCCGCCATTCATCACCACAAGTCGATCCGCAAGAGTCATTGCTTCTACTTGATCATGTGTAACATAAATAGAAGTAGTTCCGAGACGTTGCTGCAGTTCCTTGATTTCCAGACGCATTTGTACTCTCAATTTGGCATCGAGGTTTGATAATGGCTCATCAAATAAAAAGACTTTTGGCTCTCTCACAATCGCACGACCCATGGCAACTCTTTGACGCTGGCCCCCGGATAATGCCGCGGGTTTACGTTGTAAAAGATCATGTAATTCCAATATCTTCGCCGCTTCTTTCACTCTTTTTTCGATCTCCGATTTATCCACCCCCTGATTACGCAAACCATAAGCCATGTTGTCGTAAACGGTCATGTGGGGATAAAGAGCATAATTCTGGAATACCATGGCGATATCACGTTCTCCTGGTTCCAATTGATTCACTACAATATCATCAATTTTAATCTGCCCAGATGAAATTGTCTCAAGACCTGCTACGGTTCGTAACAAGGTCGATTTGCCACAACCAGAAGGTCCGACAATAACAATGAATTCACCGTCTTGAATATTCAGGTTAACTCCTTTAATAGCATGAAAACCACCAGAATAAATTTTTTGAATATCTTCGAAAACAACCGTAGACATAGAATCCTCTACTTTTCAGTTTCAACCAGCCCTTTAACAAATACTTTCTGCATTGCAACCACTACAATTACAGGGGGTAGCATAGCTAGAATGGAGGTGGCCATAATCAAATGCCACTGGGGATCTGCTTCAGCGGACATCACCATACGCTGAATCGACATAACAATGGTGGCGTAATTATCCTCAGAGGTAATCAATAATGGCCACAAATATTGGTTCCATCCATAAATAAAAAGAATTACAAATAAAGCTGCAATATTAGTTCGCGATAAAGGCAACAAGACATCAAAGAAAAACTTCATTGGGCCTGCCCCATCGATTTTTGAGGCTTCAATAAGCTCTTTAGGAATGGTCATAAAAAATTGGCGAAATAAAAATGTGGCAGTAGCACTCGCTATCAAGGGTAGCGTTAAACCCACATATGAATTCAGTAGATCTAAACGGGCAACCACGGCGTAAGTAGGCACAATACGAACCTCTACGGGTAACATTAGGGTCATAAATATGACCCAAAAACACATCATTCTAAATGGAAAATCAAAAAATACGATCGCGAATGCAGCGAGCAGTGATATTGCGATTTTCCCAAAAGTTATACAGAAAGCCATTATAAAACTATTCTTCATCATGAGAGCCACGCTGACACCGCCAGCACTAGAGATACCACTACTCAAAATCTCAGAATAGTTCTTCCAAAGATCCGGGCCAGGCCACATAGGTATGGGACTACTAACTAGAGCCTCGGGCGGATGGGTAGAAGCGACAAAAGCTATCCAGATTGGTAGAGCAACAATAAGAACACCAACGAGTAACACCAGATGAGACAGAATATTCAACCAGGGACGATTCTCAACCATAAATTAATACTCAACCTTACGTTCGACATAACGGAATTGAATTATTGTGAAGAAGCCTACAATAAGGAGAAGTATTACGGATTGAGCCGCACTACTTCCATAGTCCAAACCCACAAATCCATCATTAAATACCTTGTAAACCATAATAGATGTTGCACTAGCTGGGCCACCCGCAGTCGTTGCATGAACAATCCCAAATGTGTCAAAAAATGCATAGACTACGTTTACTACCATGAGAAAGAAAGTTGTCGGTGAGAGCAATGGGAATACAATATCCCAGAATCGCTTGAAGGGCGAGGCACCATCTAATGCGGCTGCCTCCAATAATGAACGCGGAATAGACTGTAACCCGGCTAAAAAAAACAAGAAATTGTAAGATATCTGCTTCCATGCTGCCGCTAGTACGATTAAAATCATAGCATCATTTCCATTAAGTTGATGGTTCCAGGCATAACCAAAATTTTGAAGAAAATAAGCTAATATTCCAATGCTAGGATTAAACATGAAATACCACAGTATACCTGCAATAGCTGGAGCCACCGCATATGGCCAAATCAAAAATGTCTTATAAAAAGTTGAACCTTTAATTACTCGATCAGCCATTACAGCTAAAAGTAAACTAAAACTCATTGAAGTTAGCGTTGTCGCCGCCGCAAAAACACCGGTTATCTGCATCGAATACAGATAATGTGAATCTTCAAATATATACTCAAAGTTTTCAAACCACACAAATCTACTTGCAGTACCAAAAGTATTTTCAACCATTAAACTCTGAAATAATGCTTCAGTAGCGGGCCAGATGAAGAAAACTAGAGTGATAATTAACTGAGGGGCTAACAACAAATAGGGTAAATACTTGTTTTTGTAAGCCACAGTTTGCCCAGTTTGCATTAGAAATTCCTCCTAATAAATTTTCTAATCAATTTATTACCCCGACTAGTTGCATCCTTTAAACCCTCCTCAACAGTCTTACTACCCGCCCAGATAGATTCTAACTCCTCGTTAATTACATCCCTAATTTGCACAAAATTTCCGAGTCTCAGACCTTTACTATTCACGGTAGGAATACCACGAGTCATCTGTAAGATTGCGGTTTCAGTGCCAGGATTTTGTTCATAAAAACCTTGGGATTTTGTGAATTGATAAGCTTCATGCGTTACTGGTAAATAACCTGTTTCGCGGTGCCAACGAGATTGAATACGCTGAGAAGCTAGAAAACTAAAAAATTTTGCGACGCCTTCGTATTCTGAGCTGGGATGTTCTCTTAACACCCAAAGGGAAGCACCTCCAATAATAGAGTTTTTGGGAGTCTTGACCAAGTCACTCCAGTATGGAAGAAAACTTACGCCAAATTTAAACTTGGTGACATTTGCTTTAACCGACGAATAGGAGGCCGACGAGTTGACGTAAAATATGCATTGTCCATTGTAAAACTTCGGAGCCGAATCCGAACGCCTTCCACCAAAAACAAATATCTTATCTTTCTGCCAGTCAGCTAGGCTACCAATGTGCTTTATGAAGGCTGGACTAGTCAAATTTAATTCGGCTTCAAGACCTTCGAAGCCATTAGATAATGTAGCAAAAGGAACGTCATGAACAGCTCCGTAATTTTCTAATTGAGTCCACGACTGCCACCCCACTGTAACACCGCATGAGTAGTCTTTTTCTAATCCCGCTCGAGATATTTTTTCAAGTTCATCCCATGTGGATGGAGGCTTATCAAAACCTGACTTCTCCAATGCATCTCGGTTGTAATAAAGAACTGGAGTTGAACTATTGAATGGCATTGAGTACATATTACCAGCCGGATCTGTATAGTAACCGGTGACAGCGGCTAAAAATTCCTCCGCCTTAAAATTCTCGCCTGTGTCACTCATTAGTTTGTATACCGGGTAAACAGCCTTTTTTGCTGCCATCATTGTAGCGGTACCAACCTCAAAAACCTGCACGATGTGAGGATGCTTACGAGCTCGGAATGCGGCTACCGCAGCCGTCATAGTTTCTGTATAATTTCCTTTGTAAACAGGCTGAATGTAATAATCGGTTTGTGATTGATTAAACTCCTCAGCAATGATATTTACTTTTTCATTAAGAGAGCCACCCATGGCGTGCCACCAGACGATATTCTGTCTAGCAGAAGTGATTGGAAAAAAACAAAAAAGTATGCATAGGGATATGCCGCAATAAACCTTGTTACTAATAAACTTCATTGAGATAGTCCCATATACAGAACGTATCGTACCAGACCTGACACCAAAGTAGTAGTACCGTAAGTAGATAAGAAATTTTCACAAAATTTAAACTCTACTTTGCCAGAATATGTAATTTTTGAGACAATTTTGTTTATGTGTAGCCCTGAACCTATTACTGAAGCTATCGAACGCTATTGTCAGATTGATGAGAAGTGCCGCAACCAATCACTCGAACTAGCTATGCAATTCCGTGACGAAAATGGGTTCGAAAAATCACCTCTCGATAGATTTTTTGCAGCCAAGTTAAGAGAATTCATGTTGTATTTACATTATGATTTTATTCAGCAGGCGCAGAATAAGAAGAAAAAAATTAATCCCACTGCAAAGCAACTTCTGAAACAATTGTCTAATGGTTGTTGGACGGGTTCAACTAAAACCCATCCCTTTAATTATTTTAGAGGCAAAGATTCAATAATCAGTTTTGAACCATTGCATCATAAGTGCAGTTTAGAAGCCTCTTTTGCCAGCAGCCTGGCTTCGCGACTTTGTAAAAATCCTGATCGCGAAAGCGCATTAAGGTTTCTACCTCTGGCCTATCAGTGTCGTAGTATTGTACGCTCCTTCTGTGAAGAAAATCCCGATTTTTATCAATGATCAACCACAGAGGTTTAAGAACTATCGGTGAACGAAAAGGGAACCGAATCAACACGATCTGGATTTCTAAACTAAACTAAGATTTTACCCAGGGGTTGTATGCAGTTTTCCTACGCGTTTATATCCATTTCTATAGTTATCACAGTTTTATATTCCAATCCTGTAGACTCTAAACAATCAATCCAAACTCAGCTAAATTCATTATTACATACTAAAAACCCCCAAGAAAAAGGTTTAGAGATCTCCAAAGCCTTTGAACATTATAACAATGGATTTCGAGGAGAATATGGAAAGATGCAGCTAGTTATAATGAACGCGCAGAATGACAAGGTAGCAAGAATTATGACTCAAAAAATTATCGAAGTTCCGGGTGAAGGAGATCGCAGCATAATAGAATTTGAATCACCTGCTGATGTCCGTGGAACAAAGCTACTGACTCACACTATGAAAACAGCAAAAAATAAGCAGTGGTTATATCTACCGAGTATCAAGCGGGTTAAACGTATAAACTCTCGTAACCAAGCTGTCTCTTTTATGGGCAGTGAATTTTACTATGAAGATTTAGCGTCACAGGAGGTTGAAAAGTATAAACATACCTTTCTGCGCTCGGAAACCTACCAAGACCGTTTGTGCTTTCTTCTTGAGAGAAAGCCAACTGACAAGCATAGCGGATACCAAAAAATACATGTTTGGCTAGATCAGGAGTACTATGCTCCCTTGAAAATCGATTATTTTGACCGAAAAGGAGAATTACTCAAGACGGCTATTTTTTCTGAGTACAAACAACACAGCAAATGGTGGCGTCAGAATAAAATTGTGATGAGCAATCACCAGACTAGTAAGCAGTCAATTATTGTATGGACCGACCAGAAACTTGATAAGTTATACAACTCGGACGAGTTTCTTAAACGTAGCTTGAAAAACTGATGAATTGGCTAGTCGTACTGTTGCTCGGTTTCATAAGTACCCTCTGGGGGGCAAACTGGCAACAAAACTTCGAACTACACCAAGAATTTCGAGGCTTTAATAACGATGAATCAATATTTACAAGGGATAACTCGTATTCTGTAAGACTACAGAATCATTCACAATGGCATAAAGGTCCTTGGTCAGTTAATGTTCGAGGTTTACTACGTCGTGATCCCTCTGGTCATCGAGAAGCGAACTTTCTGCAAGAATTTTGGATTCGAAAACGATACGATAATTTTTCGTTAACGCTTGGTTCACAAATGCTTGACTGGACTGCTTTAGAAGCCTTCCATCCAGCTGATGTTATGAACGCTAGAAATCTTGATTCCAACTTTGAAAGCCCCGAAAAACTGGGAGAGTGGATGGTCAAATTAGAAATTCCTCACGAAGAATCTGTATGGAACTTTTATTACATGCCTCATCTGCAGACGCCAACGTTTCCTAAACTTAACTCTCGATTAAATCTATTTAGAGCTTCGATGGTAAATATACAAATAATGGATTCTTCTTCGAATCTCATTCCAGGAAAAAAAGTAGAGCAATTTGGTGTGCGCTATGAGACCAGTCGAGGTGATACAGACTACAGCTTTCATTATATAAATCATTATGATCGCCAGCACCCAGTATCATCGTCTCAAATACCAGCTAACTCGATGAAAATTGGCTTACCTAAGGTTGCACAAATTGGTGGAACACTTGTAAGTATTTTTGATGACAGCTCTTTGAAGCTAGAATGGGCCTATCGCAATTACAGTCATAAAATAAAACATATTTTGCCACTGAATAATAGGGCACTCGACCATGCATCTGTCGCAGCTGGGCTTGAGTTTCCCAGACAATTGACCCACGGAGCAGAAATCATCTACCTAATTGAACTTCAAACTGTCATCGGACCTAATAGCCACGAACGTGCTCGAATGAACATATTTCAGAGAGATCTATTGCTAGGTGCTCGCTTCGTTAGAAACGACATTCAAGGAACTGAAATTACTGGTAGTATCATTCTTGATATGGAAAGATCTAGAGAAATTCTGAGCCAATTCAGCTTCTCTAGGCGAATCAATGACATGCAGAAATATCAACTTGGAGTTAGATACACCGATGCGCCCCCTAAGGGATTGTCGGATACCTCAGGCTTAAAACCCTTCCATAACGATTTTCAAATAACGGGAAGCTTGATTCATTATTTTTAGGAAAATCTATGACTAATAAAATTAATTCAACTATGGAATCAGTAGCCTATTTCGTGAGTCATAGCCCGATCAAATCACTATCAATTGTTCTCCTGCTAATGTGCACTCTATTGCCTGGTTTAGGTAACCTTGAGCAAGATTTCGGATATCGCATCTGGTTTTCAGAAGAGGATCCGAATATTAAAAATTTCGACCGATTTGAACGAAGATTTGGCAATGACGATAATGCCGTTATTCTAATGCATTCTCCATCGGGAATTTTCGATAAGGATAGTGCCAGAGTACTAATTGATATTACTCAAAAGTTATGGAAAATTAGAGATGTGATCCGTGTAGATAGTCTGGCTAATTTTAACTGGACTTATGCCCAAGATGATGACCTAATGGTGGAGTCAATTCTGCCCGATGATGAAACCTTGACTGAAGATTTTTTAGCAGAGCGTAAACAAATAGCACTCAATCATGAGACATTACCCGGGTATCTTGTCAGTCCATCAGGTGATACGGCTTTAATCATAGCAACATTAAAACCAGCTTTGAAAACCGAAGTAGATTACCAATCTTTAATCAACGATTTAAGGCAACTTCTGAGTGAGTACACGAATATCGCCGACCATCAATTCGGAATCAGTGGTGGTGCAGCAATTAATGACGCATTTAGAGAAAGTACGAGTACTGATCTTCAAAAGATTTTACCGCTGCTGTTTGTAACTGTTAGTGTCATCTTACTTCTCATATTCAAAAGTTTTGGAGGACTAATCCTACCCTGGATAACTATTGTCTTTTCAATGCTTGGCACTCTTGGTATGGCCGGTCATTTGGGTATCAAAATTAATAATATGACTGCATTTCTACCTAGTATATTAATTGGAATAGGCATTGCCGACTCTATCCATATCTTGGTTACTTATTTTCGTTTTCGTCGCGCTGGTTACGATTCGAAAAAAGCAACTTATCAAGCAATGTTGAAGGATATAAAACCCACGCTGTTAACAAGTTTATCGACAGCAATCGGTTTCTTGAGTTTAATTTGGTCACCAATTGTTCCCACCGTCAATCTAGGTATTCTAGCCGGATTTGGATCGATACTTGCCTGGATAATAACGATAGGTTTGCTTGGACCACTCCTTTCACTGCTGCCGCTGCGAGTAGCAGGCCACGACAAAGGCACCCAAACCCTCAAACCTTCCAAGTGGGTTTATAGCTACTCAAGCTGGCTCAAACACAATCGTTATGTGGTAATTTCTTTCTTTAGCATAGCCGCTTTGATGGCTTCCTACTTAGCAGTCCAAAATGAAGTCAACTCAGATACACTTGAGTATTTTACGGATGATGTTCCCCTGAAACAAGCGAATAGAAAGATAGAAAAGCATGTCGGCTGGGTATCCCTTGTGGACTTCGTAATTGATAGTGGTACGAGCGAGGGAATTAAAGATCCAGATTTTCTCAATAAAGCTAATCAGTGGCAACAATGGGTGAACGAACTTGATTATGTCAGCAAGTCAACAGCTATCATGGATATTCTGAAGGCTACTCATCGAGCACTTCACTTCGGAGATCAGGCATATTACGCTCTAGCCAATGATCGCCAAATGATTGCCCAGGAATTACTCCTTTACACTATGAGTCTTCCTCCTGCTATGGATCTCAATAACCAAATTACTCTAGATAATCGACTGATCAGAGTTACCGTGAATTGGACTTTAAGAACTGATAATGATGCCCTGAACGCCATCAAAGCAATAGAAGCCAAAGGTAAAGAACTTGGACTGAATGTCTACGCCAGCGGTAAGTATATTTTATGGAAATCACTCGGCGGATATATCATACCTACGTTCTTCAGAAGTATAATGGGTGCACTTGTTCTAGTGTCTATCCTGATGTGTATTTTCTTGGGTAGTGTCCGTATAGGTCTAATGTCGTTAATACCAAATCTTCTCCCCATACTTTTTGGCGCTAGTTTGATTTACATCTCAGGTACATATGCTGATGTAGGTACTTCTTTAGTAGCTAGTGTCTGTCTTGGTATAGCTGTTGATGATACTATTCACATCTTATCTAGCTATCATTTACATCGTACTAAAGGCGAGGACTCAATTGGTGCTACGGCATTAATGGTCAGCCACACAGGGACAGCTCTCATAATCACTACCATTATTTTAGTAGCTGGCTTTGGAACTTATGCTCTTGGTAGTTTTGTACCTAATGTAAGTTTTGGTATTCTGACAGCAAGTGTGCTCGGCATAGCCTTATTTACAGATTTAACTCTTCTACCTGCCCTACTTTTTGCATTTAAGTTGGAAAGCCGTCAATTTACTGATTGAATAGGTCTTGAAAGAGATCCAGCTTCTAGGTAACATCGCCAAGCTATTCACAATAATTCCTTCTAAATCGGGAGACAAAATGGTCTTAAATTATTCGGACGCAGTAGAAAAATTCAGTCACGAAAATCTTGAATACTACAAGGAGCATCTGATCCAATTGGTCAAAATCCGAAGTATTTCACCTGGGGTTACTGATAAAACTGAATTCTTCAATGTACTTCGGGCAATCGGTAAAATTACGGCATCTATGGGCTTTAAAAACCACATCATAGAAACCAAAGGTAATCCTGTAATTATTGCTCAGCTTGAACGGGACCCTCAACTACCCTGGGTAACCATTTACAACCACCTGGATGTTCAACCTGCCGACGAACCTCAATGGGTCACAAAACCTTTTGAGCCCGTTGTTACAGACGAAAAAATAATTGCCAGAGGAAGCACCGACGATAAGGGCCCAGCTTTAGCCGTACTCTATGGTATGAAGTGCCTCATAGATAACGACATTCCCAGTCCTAATCTTCAAATTATTTACGAAACGGAAGAAGAAATAGGAAGCCCCTTCTTTGGTCAGTTTTTGGATGACCATTTAAATATTCTGAAAAAACCAGACTCTATTCTGGTGAGTGACACTGTGTTTGAAGGTAGTCGGCCAGCCATAACGTATAAATTAAAGGGTATGCTTAGAGTTGAAGTAGGTTTGAGGACTGGTAACAAAGACTTGCATAGTGGTATGTTCGGAAATGGTGTCGTCAATCCTCTTAATACCTTAATTCAGGCTCTGAGCCGTTGTGTTGACTCTAAAGGTAATATTCTCATTCCAGGTTTCTTTGATGGCTGTCCCGAGATGAATGAAGATGAGCAAAAGCGTTTAAGGGCTGTAGCCGATCAATTCGATTTAGAAAAGTTTAAGCAGGATAGCGCTGACGCGACTTTACATACAGAAGATGGTTTTAATATTCTCAAAAGAATTTGGCATTTGCCTACTTTTGAAGTCCATGGATTTGAAGGTGCTCAATATGAACCTGGGGCAATGAAATCTGCAATTCCTTATGATGTTAAAGCTAAAGTCAGTATGCGCTTGATTCCTGGGCAAGAACCAGAGCATCTTGTTAATTGTCTCCAAAGTTTTCTCCAGCAAGTTCATCCAGAAATACACGTCACTTCACTAGGTGGTCAGAAGGCCGTCCTGGCTGATTTGAACCACCCACACATGGAGCTAGCCAGAGAGGCGTGCAAGCAGGGTTTTGAGAGCGATCCACTCTTTATTGGTTGTGGTGGAACCATAGGTAGCCTTCCGCAATTTCAGCGTGTGTTTCCTGGAGTACCGATTGTCTTAATTGCTCAAAGTCTAATGTCAGATGGCTATCATTGTCCTAATGAGGAATTTCGTTGGGAACAAGGTCGAAAAGGTATGAAGGTGATGGC
>CAZRWM010000058.1:0-14437 GCA_964603885.1 uncultured bacterium | reverse complement strand
TTTCAGCAATAGCTTTAATCAATTCTGATTTGTTCATCTATTTCTCCTCGTAAACGATTCAAACAACTACGATGAAGCCGCATCCAAAAGCGTTATTGACGCGTTCTTCACCTGAAATTTTCGTTCAGTCTAGGCAAAAGTACAGTGAATTTCAAGAGTACTCTTACGCTTTTCTTACGCAATTTAAGATTTTTGTTTGAAAATACCCGCTTATCGGCACTAGAAGCTACTTTTTTATGCCAGCAAAATATTTTCAATTACCATAAAACTTTATTTTTCTTCTAACCGGACGAAGCAAGGAGAGCTTAAGCTGTCTTTGATTTTTCATATAATCTTTTGTAATACGAAGCCGCTTTGTTTTTACCCTGGTTACCGTAAATTTTCCAAAGTAAGTAATTTACTCGGGGTGACTCATCACCCTTCTCAATTAGATTCAGCAAGACATCTCGCCCCTCGCTCACTTTATCAAGGAGTAAGGCACATTCTGCATATTCAAGCTGAATCCCTGGATTAGCCTTTCCACTGAGATAACAACTCTTCAGAACCTGATATGCTTTTTGCTCCTTACCCTCTTGACGATAGTAACTCGACAACCTTACCAGTGCTTCCTCATCAAAAGGGCTAAGCATCAAAAGCTTCTCGTAGCCTCTACTGGCTTCCCTATAATCATCTTGACTCCAATAAGCTGCTGCCGCCTTTTTTACTTCCTGAGGTCCGTGAACACCCAAATTACGCTTAAGTTTCAAAACTTTTATAATTTCCAGGGTATCACCTCGTTTTTCTGCAATCCACTCCAAACGATCCAGCACCTTCAAGCGCTCTTCTCGACTTGTATGCAGCTTGAATAAATTCTGTAATGTGAGCTGTTCAGCCTCAACCAAACCCAAATCCTTTTGGAGTTGTCTCGTCAGATACAATGCGGGTCTACTATTTTCTAATGATTGTATTTTTTCTAGTTGCTGTAAAGCCATACCCGGTCTACCCTGGTCGGCATATATTCTTCCTCTATAATAGTTCGCCATAGAAGCATCAATCCCGTCCAACTCACCTAAAGCACCCTTGAAGTCGCCTAAATGATAATGAATTTTTCCAAGTAGGGACTTCAACTTATATTCTGCACTCTTCTTGAGGTTACCCTCTTCCTCTACCCTCAACCGTAAAAAGCATTTTAATGCTTTTCTCCATTGGCGGCTACTGACCATTAAACGGCCCAAACGATAACAAACATAGGCCGAATAATGATGCTCCAAAAAACGAAATGCCTGAATTTCAAACACGCTTCGCTCCCCGCTTAACCATATAGACTCCAAGTATTCCAAATACAACTTTTTTAAGCGAGGAAAAGGTATCACAATACTTTCAAATATCTCTGCAGCTTGCTTATATTTCGAAGTCATAAAAAGCGCTCTTGCTGTGTAAGCCCGAGCGACAATTGAATTTGGACTTTGTACCTGTAGTTTTGAAGATGACCTCAAAAGCGCATATGAATTTTCAGTTTTATAATAATGATTCAATAGTTTCAAAGTATTACGTCTAATTTTCATAGCTGCTCCTTTAGAGCCCTGAGATTTTCCCGAACTGGTCGACTGTTAAAAACTCCGGAACCTACCACAACCAAATCCACTCCCAGTTGATTAAGTGACTTCAGCGAATCCACTTTTACACCCCCATCAACCTCTATGAGTAAACTATCTTCTCGCCCCCACTCTTTGCGCTTTTCCACGAGCGCTTTTATCTTTTTATCCATAGCTTTTATATAGGTTTGACCTCCAAAGCCAGGATTTACAGTCATTAGAAGCACCATATCTAATTCGTCAACCAAATAGTCAAGTTCATCTAATGAAGTTGCAGGGTTGAGAACTAGCCCCACCTCACATCCATTTGACTTTATTTTTTGACATAAGCGATGAGAGTGTATGGTACTTTCTGGATGAAAAATTATCCTGTCACAACCCGCGTCGATATAGCTCTGAATACTATTTTCAGGCTCTCTGACCATCAGATGAGCTTCTAAAGTACCGTTGAATATGGAGGCAACAGCCTTAATAAGCGCTGGCCCAAAACTCAAATTTGGGACAAAAACACCGTCCATCACGTCCATATGCAAAACGTCAATACCTTCTTGCATCAACACATCAAGCTGTGCCTGGATATTGAGGTAATCAATCGTAAGAATAGAGGGTGAGATTTTCATAAATTCCTCCAGTGAGATCTGAAGCAATCAATAAATCTAAATGATATTAAATCAAGCCCAGTAAAACTTATACAAAAATGAACCCAAAATTGTAGTGACAGCGATCCAACGAAACCATAGTTCAATATTTGATGCCTTTGAGCTACTTTCAAAGCCATGCCAGACTCTAGAAAATTGATTTTTGGATGGACTCTCGTCCCGGATAGGCAACTCCTCAGGCTCCCCCTTGAGGGCATAGACGACATCAAATGCCGAGTTAAGCTGCTCTTTCTCAATTTTTTGGTCATAATCTTCTTGAAGCTTTTGTGCTTGAATTCCTAAACGTTGGACGTAATCGCGCCAAAATTCCAAATTATCTACCTTATTTTCGACAGTTGACGAAGTAGATCGAACAAAAAGCTCACACATTTGACTAAAAATGTTCGATTGAGTTTGATTTACCCTGACCTTCAAGACAGCCTCAAGATGTGCCTGCTCCATCTCCACGGTTACCCTATGCCCCTTAAAAGGTTTTTCCGCGCAAAGCAACTCATAAAGTAATGAACCCAAGAAATATATTGCCCCCTCTTCTGAGGATTCAGCCAGCTTGAAGCGTGGAGGAGTAAATCTCAGAAGATGGATTGAACCGTCGCGTCCTATAAAAAAATCTTCACGACTAACCAAGTGCTGTCCTAATCCCTGATCACGAGCTGACAACATTAGAGCCGCAATATTCTCCAGAACTTTCAATATGAACTCGAGGGGTAACTCCATTCTTGATACCAGCAAATTAAATAATGGAACTCCCTCGAAATAATCGGTAACAACAAAAAACTTTTTTTTCCATAAATCCATATCGAGGATCTCAAAGTGATGTAAATCTGCTGTTAGTTTCTTGGTTGTACGAATACTTTTAATCCATAATTTAAGCTCTTTACCACGCTGAAAAAATTGATTCTTTACTACATGAACAAAAACCTGTCGACGTAGCTTTACATCAACCCCTAAAAAAATATTTGTACGAGTTGTTTCAAAGTACAATTTGAGAATTCTATAGCGACCTTTTATCAAAAAATTTTTTTCAGTGAGATCGAGTATCGGTTCAAAACGAAATGAGGATTCTAACGCTAATTCATCTATCATATCTGCCCTGCTTAGATCCCCTCGTCCAATTGCAGTCGACGATAAAAAAGATTTTCTATATACAAATTCAAAACTCCGTTTTTGCGAGACTGAACGTCAAGCATTACCACCGCTTCAGGCAAATGTGTTTTACGATAAATTTCGTAGACACCGTCCCCATCTACTTGTTCCACTCGCAATTCTCGAGGTGAAAGCCCAGGAGGCATTTTTATCTCTACTCTTTGCCAGCTCGAGACTTGATTTAAGTCATCGGAAAACTGCTGTTTACGGTTAACAATAAGACGTATTTTGCTCATTTTAGCGCTTTTTTGTACGAAAATCCATTCTAATCCTGGTACCGGCTCTTGATTTAACACCACGCCCTCTGGCTTCTGTGAGTCCCACTTCTCTTCAACCTCTGCAAGTTCCCAATTTTCACGAACTGCCAAGTCTGTTGCTTGCTGCAAACTTAAACCTCTAAAATTAGGGACGCTCTTAATCTTATCAATCTGAGAGCCAATTAATAGTGAAACTCTAGTCTCTCGACCGGCTAAACTGCCCTCTAGTGGCTCCTGGGCCAAGACTTTGCCTTCGTTCTTTGAGGGACCCGGTAAATAACTCAATCGGCCAACGCGAAATCCAGCGCGACGCAATTCCAGTCCTGCACGTCGCAAATCAAGACCTATAACTCTAACCATTGGACTCTTGGATGCACCCAAAGAGAGGATCAGTTGAATATCCCTTCCTCGCTTCACAACGCTACCAGGCAAAGGTTTTTGATCAATAATCACACCTGCTAGAGCAAGTCGACTTTCTTTCTGCTCTACTACCTTAAATTCTAATCCAGCCGGCTTTTGCTCTAAAGCATTGCTGAGTGCAATACCTCTGTAATCGGGCACGAGAATAGATTTTCCATGAAACACATCTACCAATGCGATCCATAATAACCAAGCCCCGACTGCCAAGAGACCTAACAATAAGGCACTAAAGGCTAAAATACGCATTAATCCAAAAAATTTTTTCATTAGTTCTTAAGTATTCGCTGAAAATAAAATAATTGATTAGCTTTATCCCGGTCACCCCAAACATACTGACCGTAATCACACTGGAATATTTTCTCTCCCAGGATAGAATCATCGTGGATAAATTGTATATTTTTATGTTCTTGAGAACACCTTTTCATAATCATGTCACACTCCTCTAAACGAAATGTACATACGCTATAGAGTAATTGACCACCTGATTTAAGCAGGGGTAAAGCATTGTTGATTAACTTAAGCTGTAGCTCGGACAAATGATCCACCCGTTGATTTTTTTTCAAAGTCAGAAACTCTGGATGGTTTAACACAGTACCAAGCGCTGAACAAGGGGCATCAAGTAAAATAAAATCCATAGATTCGTTCTCGAAACCAGTCATCCAGTCCAAGGCATCAGCATTAATAAATTGCAAACGATGCAATTCTTTACAAGTCGCAGGGTTATCCATTAAGCGCTTTAGAGTACTTCTATATCGCAAAGAGTCCTTCTCAATTGCCCAAATCTGAGCTTCAGGGTACTCTAAGAGTGCAACGCTCAGTTTAGAGCCGGGAGCCGAGCATAAATCTAAATAAGTTTTTGGTTGACCCTCGAATCTTAGAGGCATGCTGATTGAAATCGACTCACCAAACACAGCTCCCTTCTCAATCAAAGCCAATCTTTGATCAAAATTAAGATTTTTAAAGGTGTGAATCTCCTTAGTAACGGACTTAAATTGCTCAGAATCCGCAACATTTTTACAGTAAAAAAAAGAAGAGGGCTCTTCCATTAAGCGTTGACTCAAGTCACTAATGAAACCTTCCTCTAGAATCGAAGGAATCTGCCCTCTCAACCAATCTGGTAAGTCAATTCGAAAGGGGATTGGAATTTTAGAACGCTCAATCTCTCGCAAAATAAATCCAACATACTTTCGTAAGGAAAGATATTTTCTAGGGATTAGTTTCAAGCTCTCTTGAATTATGGCATAAGAGGGAAAAGTGCTCATCAACTTGTACTGATGTGCGGCCATTACAAGTATAATTTGAATTTCTCGCGGCAATTTCTTTGATTTACCAGAACTTAGCCGTACCTGCTCTATCCAAGGCATTAAATAGTAATAACTTCTCAAACAACCATAGAATAATGATGTCCACTTTGCGTAGTATTTATAGGGAAGTTCTTTCAGAATTGACTCTAGAGATTCTTCACGACTCAATCCATTATCAATTACCCTTTGAAGGCCTCTCAAAATACGTCTGCGAGGATTTATGCTTGTCACCATATACTAACCCGGCGGCCAACTTAAAGATCTATTGCCAATTAAATGGAAATGAAGATGAAATACGCTCTGTCCTGCACGTTCACCCATGTTGCTTACAATTCTAAAATGATCTTTGGATAAATTATTTTGCTGTAGATAAGTAGAAATTCCTTGGAAAATTTCTTCGATTAATCCTTGATGACTACAAGCATCCAAAAAGTTTTCCACATGGATCTTTGGTATAAATAGAAGATGAGTCGGAGCCACCGGACTTATGTCCTTGAACCCAAGAACGCCGTCATTTTCAAAAACTTTTGAGGCCGGAATCTCCCCACTTACGATTCTACAGAATAAACAACCTGTCATTAGCTCGTCTCCAATTAATATTTACAGCCCATACATTGTACAGGATTTGAGATCAAAAACGATTTCGTTTTCAATCCAATTCTTCAATGAATTGGACTCTGTTCCGATTTAAGAATCAACCAAGGGAAGTCTTTTGAAAGTTTTATTTATTTGTGTGCTGTTTACAAGCTTTATCCATAATAATTTCGCAATATCTAGCTTACCGAGATTAGATCTAGAAAAAGAGAATAAGATTAGAATTGCCCGAAAAAACTATAAGAGTCATTTGCTGAAATGCGACTCTCTATTAAAATCTACATCGTCTGAATCTGTTGTTGTTAAAGCTTTGAAGTATGTTTTACACAGGCGAATGCCACCACCAAGAATATTCGATCGATTAGAAAACGCATCTTCGCATAGCTCAGGTCAGTCTAGGTTAGAAATAGCTGAACTTATAACCAGTCAATCATTAGAACTTCAAAAGCTTATTTTACTCGCTGAAAGCGACCAAATAGGTAAATACAATACTACTAGCCTACTGATGATGAAACAGTTTGATACAATCGACAACTTGTTAAAACAGAAAATCTCACCGCTAAAGCCGAGCCTGAATCGATAAATTGTGATGAGCTATGTAAATTAGCCTTTCAGGGCCGAACAGTCGAATTAACATGCTTCTAACTTCCACGTAAACGAATCAACAATTCTTTTGAGTACAAATAAAGATTGCTTTCTCGAGGGCAATGAGGAAGTCCTTTTTCAAGGCTGTCGATTGCATATTTAATTTGCTTTAATTCGATATGAGCTAGAGCAAGATGGTAATAAACAGTCGGATCCGTAGGATTCCTAGCTTGAGCTTTTGTAAGGTATGAAACAGATTTATTAAAGCTTTTCTTTTCGTAAAATGCTTGTCCGAGATAAAGATTAGTAACGAAGTCATTTTCATCGAGAGTTAAAGCCTCCAACAGCTCCTCCAAACAAGATTGCCAATTTTGTTGATCATAATAGAGCATAGCTAAATGTTGACGGGTATATAGGTCCTCAGGGTCAAGATCTCTAGCATACAAGAGATGTTTTTCAGCCATCACATAATTGCCCCGCAACTTCAGAATTAGACCTATATGATAATGAGCATAGGCATCCTCTGGAAAAATTTCTAGCGCGCGATTGAAACATTCATAAGCCTGCCGTAAATCACCTTGAACCTTCTTCACTATACCCAGATAATAAATGGGCTCTTTATCATTACCACTACTCGACTCAATAGCTTTTGTAAAATACTGATCCGCCTGAGCTATGTCATCCTTCTTTAGCGCTAGAATACCTAATACTAAACAAGCGTAGTAATGATTAGGATTCAGCTGCATGAGTTCATTACTGAGAGTTAGCATCTCCTCTTGATCATCTTGAAAACGTGCTATTCGCAACAAAAATAAAAGAGGAAGTACCGCTTCCGGGAAAGCTTTGCGCAATTGCAGTAACATTTCTCTAGCTTCGACCAGCTGACCTGCTTCGAAGAGAAGACGAGATTCGCTAATGAATAAATCCATATCATTAGGTGCCAGAATTTGAGCATTCTTTAAGTAGCCTACTGAACCATTTAAGTCACCTTTTTGGCGCTCTATTTCCGCTAACCGAATCAGAACTTCTACACATCGCGGATCAATGGCATGAGCTACTTTCCATAGATTAGAAGCCTGTTCCAGCTCTCCGAGCTCATAATAGAGGTCTCCAAGCTGAATATTTATCTCTAAATTATCTGGTTCGGCCCGCAATAGATGTGACAACTCTTGAATACGCGATTGTTTTACACCATGGTAACTTGAGGTAACTAATTCCGAATTTTTAACAATATTCTCATCTGGTTTTAATTCAGCCAATCTACCAACCAGCTCACTAGCCCTATCATACTCACCCAACTGATCCATTAATTCTGCCATCATTTGAACGAAATCATAGCGTTCTCCAAATTTTCCAATCCCCTCCTCTAGGAGACGATACGCATCTCTGGCTTTTGCCTCATCACGGTAGACACCCGCGAGCTGTAATATAAAATTTGGCTCTAAATTTGGACTGTGGAGTAAATCTTCAAAATTCCTACGCGCCAGTTCGAGATTACCCTGTGACCGGGCCAATGACGCTAAACATTTAATGTAAATTATAGATTTTTTAAGCCTGGCGGGCACAAGACTTAAATAACGTTGCACCTCAGTCCAATACTCGTTACGGCAAAACACTTCAGCGAGGTATAAATTAACTTCTTCACACAAAGGGTCAATTTTCTGTACCTTACAAAAAGCATCTATAGCTTCTTGCTCTTGACGCATCTCAAGATGGCAACGGCCAAGTAACAAATGCGCCTTGGAATCTAGAGGTTCAAGTTCCAAAAGTTGATGCACGCTTTTTATACAATTGAGCCATTCTCTAGAATCAAATAACAATTCTGCATATCTAAAAACAGAATGACGATCCTCTGGATTTAGATTGTTTGCCTTACGAAAGCAAGCCTTAGCAAGATCAAAATCTTCCAACTCCAGACAAATTTCGCCCCTCAGTCGTTGATAGAAAAAATTTCCAGGCACTAGATCTACAGCCTTCGAAATAGCTTCAAAAGCCTCCCGATAGAACTTTATACCGCTGTAGACTTCGGCAAGATATTTATATGCCTGATGAAATGTTGGCTGTAGCTCAATTACTTTCTTTAGCTTTGGAATTGACTCTTCAAGCTGGCCTTGCTGGATCAAAAGTCGAGCCAAACTGAAGTAGGCCGGCAAGAAGTCTGGATTTTGTGCTAAAGCTCTTAAAAAGCACAAACGAGCCTCTTCATTTTGATTGAGCTTGAGAAATATCTCTCCTAAGCTATGCTGTCCAAACGGATCTGTTGGGTTTATTAATATAGCCTTCTGGAGCGCAAGCGCGGCCTCCTGAAAATTACCCTGATATTGATATGCCCGAGCTAGGTTGTAATAGGCAAAAAAATCCTTAGGATTTACCTGAACTGCTTTACGGTTCGCTTCGATTACGTCTCTTGGGTTGAATATCAAAGCAGCTATTTTTTGGTAAGTACCAGGAACTTGATCCCAGTACGTTCTTTATTATCAATGCTGAGCTCTACAAATGAGACTTGAATGTAAATATCAATGCCTTTTGGGGACAAGAAACCACGAGCTATGGCGATAGCTTTCACCGCTTGATTAACTGCTCCGGCACCAATGGCTTGAATTGTCACCTCCGAATCTTTCTCTAAAATGAGGGACATCGCACCAGCGACAGCTTTTGACTGCGATCGCGATGAAACCTTTAATACTTCCATGAAGCTACTCCGATGTTTTCTACTAAGGTGCTGCGTCTAATGCTTCGAGAGCATGCTTAGCTGCCATTTGCTCGGCCTTTTTCTTACTTGAACCTTTCCCAGATACTTTGAGATTGCCCGAGATCTGTACTACCGCCAAATACCCTTCATCATGTGAAATTGTATCATACACTGGTAATTGTTTTGTAGCCTTCAAAGAAAATTCTTGGAGACGAGATTTGTAGTCCGTATGATCTTCAAATACCGATAGGTCCGAAAACTTATTTCTTAAAAATTCACTACTTACTTGGTTACCACCATCAAGATATAAGGCAGCTAAAATTGATTCGAAAAAATCTCCCAGAAAATCACCGGAAATAAACCCCTGATCATCCCTGAGATTCTGCTGAACCAGAACATAAGGCTCCAAATTCATATCTCTGACGAAACCTGCTAAAGTTATTCGACTGACCATATGCGCTCGCAACCTCGTAAGCTGACCCTGATCGGTTTGGCGATCGCGATAGAGAAGCTCGGTGACAAACATCTGTAATAGTGAATCCCCTAAAAACTCCATTCTCTCGTAATTAAAATCCAATTGAAACTGTTTTGCATAAGATTTATGAACTAAAGCCTCCAACAAATACTGCTTATTTAAAAAACGATAATTTACTATTTTTTCTACCGCAATTATTCGTTCTGTGTGGTTCATAAGTTAACCGATGAATCGTTTAAAGAGAAGAGCTGCACTATGACCTCCGAAACCCATAGAATTTTTTAAGACGATGTTTGCTTCTATTTTGCGAGCATCTCCAGGAACAAAATCAAGATCCAAACCATCATCTGAATTCTCAAAGTTCAAAGTCGGATGGATTACGCCCTCCATAAGAGTTTTCACACAGACAGCCGATTCCACGCCACCTGCAGCGCCCAAAAGATGGCCAATCATTGATTTAGAGGAGGAGATCCACAAGCGCTTAGCATGCTCACCGAATACTGATCTGAAAAAATCCATTTCCTCACGATCTCCAATAGGAGTTGAAGTTCCATGCGAATTTACAGCCTTCACATCTTCAGGGTTAATTTTAGCATCATCAAAAGCTAATTTAGTAGCTCTTGAAAGACCCTCTGCACCAGGCGCAACTGCCGTAATGTGATGAGCATCGCACGTTGCACCGTATCCAACTACTTCCGCCAAGATAATAGCATCACGACTTTTAGCATGCTCTAAGCTTTCCAGAATCAAGATACCGGCACCTTCACCCATAACAAAACCATCTCGATCCCTATCATATGGACGAGAAGCCCCCTCAGGATCATCATTGCGCCTACTCATAGCCTTCATGTTAGAGAAGCCCGCAATCGTTAATGGTGTAATCGCAGCTTCTGTACCACCAACCATCATGACATCATGACGACCAGTTTGAATTTCGCGATAACCTTCACCTACACAATGCGACCCGGAAGCGCAGGCAGAAACTATTGAAAAATTGGTCCCGCGAAAACCGTATCGAATTGCTATATTGCCACCTGCAAGATTACTAATTAAATTCGATATAAAAAATGGACTAACCCCTCGACAGCCTTTTTTAGCATAATTTCTCGCGGTCAGCTCCTGGGTCAACAGTCCACCGACGCCACTACCTACAAAGAGACCTGCACGCTCACCGTTAAAATTAAAATTATCCAAACCCGATTGCTGCATAGCTTCCTGGGCCGCTACCCAAGCAAACTGAGAAAATCGGTCATGCTTTCGCAATTCTTTCGCTGTAAAATAATTTTCAAAAGGCAGATTTGATACTTCCGCAGCAATCTGAGTTGGATGATCACTTGCATCGAAGGAACAAATTCTAGCTACTCCACTCCGACCCTCGATGAGCCCACGGAAGGTGTCGTCCACATTGTGACCTAAAGCAGTCACGGCACCTAGTCCGGTAACCACAACTCGTCTCACATAAGCCTCCACAACCTCGACTGACTGGAAGATACTAATAAAATAACTAAATTAAATTTAGTCTATCCTTACACATGAAATTATAGATTTTTTTCTATATATTTTACAGCCGAATCAACGGTTTTAATTTCCTCTGCTGCATCGTCGGGAATTTCCAATCCAAACTCTTCTTCTAGTGCCATTACCAACTCAACTATATCAAGGGAATCAGCACCCAAATCTTCTACAAAAGTAGCTTCGGGTGTAATAGCTTCGTCTTCTGCACCTAATTGTTTAGCAACAATTTCTTTAACTCTATCCGCGATATCAGACATGATATCCCCTTTCTTACATATTCATACCGCCATCCACTTGGATAATAGAACCTGTGATGTAAGCTGACATCGGAGACAACAAAAATGTCACGCAATCTGCCACAGCTTTAGCCTCACCAAATTCCCCCAAGGGAATACGATTTTTTAATTCATCTCTTACTTTATCTGGTATTTTTTCTGTCATACTTGATTTTATAAACCCGGGAGCCACAGCATTTACTCGCACACCGCGAGGGGCGAGTTCGCGTGCTAGCGTCTTCGTAAAACCAATTACACCCGCTTTAGCTGCCGAATAATTTGCCTGACCGGCGTTACCCATCATACCAACGACTGAGGTAATGTTAACAATTACCCCTTCCCTATTTTTCATCATAGGTTTGCAAACCGCTTTGGCATTATTAAAGCACCCCTTTAGGTTCGTATCGATAACTTCATCCCAGTCTTCAGGCGTCATTCGAATTAGTAGAGAATCACGCGTAATACCTGCATTGTTTATTAGAAAGTGAACCCTACCCCATTTATCAATTACACCATCAACTGCTTTACTGACCGATGCCACATCCTTAACATCAACCTGCATTGGAATAACTTCTACTCCATGCTTTCTACTAAGTTCTGAACCTACAGTTTCAATAGAGGATTTTTTAGTCGAGATAAGAGCCAACCTGCAACCTAATGAGCCCAACTGATCAGCTATCGCATACCCGATGCCTCTGGATGCACCCGTAATTATGGCAACTTTTTCATCGAAAAAATCTCGCATTAGACTAATTCCTCTAAGGCAGAGTTTAGTGTCTCGCTATCATGCACCGGAATTACTCGTACTTTCCTATCAATTTTTTTAATCATTCCCGAAAGTACTTTACCAGCACCAAACTCCACGAAGGTATCAACATTTTCCGATAACATCTGCCGCACACTATCTTCCCACAGTACAGGTGAGGTTAGTTGTGACATTAAAGCATTCTTCAACTCTTGAGGATCACTAGTAGGCTTTGCCAGAGTATTGGGAAGTACGGGTACGTCTGCAGGCGCAAAATCGGCCTCTGTTAATCGACCACTCAAACCATCTTCGGCGGATTTCATCAATCGCGAGTGAAACGGACCACTCACATTCAATTTAACCCCCATACGTCCACCAAAATCACGCACTTTACTTATAACAAGATCGATAGCGTGTAAGTGACCAGCCACTACAACTTGACCTGGACAATTTAATCCAGCTAGATCCAATACGCTTTCCGGTGGAAGTTGAATTTCATCCAACATCTTTTGAGCCTTCTCGCGGTCCATTCCTATCAGCGCCGCCATACCACCAGTGCCAGCCGGGCATGCATCGTCCATTAATTGTCCACGCCTCGCAACCAGACCGATAGCATCCTGCATACTTAATGCTCCGGCAGCCGCTAGTGCAGCATACTCGCCAACGCTGTGCCCAGCCACAAAAGATGGCTTAGGTCCTCTTTCAATGAAACACTTAAATAGTGCCAAACTGGTAGCAACAATCGCTGGCTGCGTATTAACAGTTAAACCTAAATCAGAATCTGGACCTTCAAAGCACAAAGTACTCAGAGACTTCTCTAACGCCTCATCAGCTTCCGCAAAAATGAAGCGAGCTGCTTCGTGATGTGCACAGATATCCTTTCCCATACCAACACTTTGCGAACCTTGGCCCGGAAATATATAAGCTATTTTTTCAGTCATGGCACCTCTTTAATTTAAGCTCCAATTTATAACTGTAGCGCCCCAAGATAAACCAGCTCCAAAACCTACCACTAAAATCTTATCACCACTCGAAAGACGCTTTTCTTGATACGCATCACATAAAGCCAACCCAACAGAGGCACCAACCGTATTACCATATCTGTCGATGTTAACGTACACCTGTTCAGTCGGAATGTTAAGCTTCTTTGCTGCTGCCTGAATGATCCGTTGATTTGCCTGATGAGGAACCATCAAACGGATATCACTATCTACCAGCCCTTCTTGAGCCATAACTCTATTTGCAGAATCACTGATAGCTTGGATAGCAAATTTGAAGACATCACTCCCTGACATTTGGACATAATGCAATTTTTTCTCCAGAACTTCCTCATCTATTGGACGATCGGAGCCGCCCGCATAAATCCAGAGACTACGCATTCCTCCGCCGTCAGTACGTGTAAAATGTGATTGAACGCCTATTTTTGGATTTTCATTCTGACTTAACAGTACTGCACTCGCTCCATCACCAAAAAGTACGCAAGTGGCTCTGTCTTCCCAGTTCAGCATTCTGGAGCATACATCGGCTCCTATGACCAAAACGTGCTTGTAAGCTCCCGATTTAATGTACTGAGCACCGGTTACTAAAGAATGAATGAAACCGGTACAAGCTGAATTGATATCAAATGCACCCGCCTTAGAGGCACCAATCTTATCTTGTATCAAGCAAGCTGCAGAAGGAAGCTTGAAATCAGCGGTAAAAGTTCCACAAATAATTAAATCGACATCCTCTGCTTTAACGCCAGCCATTTCCAAAGCTTGCTGAGAAGCCTCCGAAGCCATCTGACTTAGACTTTCGTCATCACTTACCATGTGACGCTGCTTGATTCCGGTACGCGAAGTGATCCACTCGTCCGATGTATCCACAAATTTAGTGAGGTCTTCGTTCGTAAGAATTTTTTTCGGAAGACATTTCCCCACACCGCTAACCTCAGCTCCATAAATTTTAGTCATGAAATCTCCTCAAGCTTCGATTGAGTTGCGGATCCTGGAGACCAATCCAGATTCACCTAATTTGTGTGCTCCTTGAATTGCCCCATAAATTGTTTTAGAGTTTGCACTGCCATGAACTATGAAGCAAGTACCATCAATACCAAGTAGGGGTGCACCGGAATGTTCTCGGTTGTCAGGATTAAATTTAATTAAATTAGACAATACCTTTTGTAGGTCTGGTCCCACTGATGAGAAATCGGGAACGCTA
>CAZRWM010000057.1:0-14448 GCA_964603885.1 uncultured bacterium | reverse complement strand
AACTTCAAGCAGAATACGAGCCGGAGGATTTGACTGTTCATTACAGCCTTGAAGTATATCATTCTTGAAGGCAAAGAATTACGAAAGCTCACTCAGTAGTTTTCAGAATCTGTCCATTCCGATACTATTGTTTACTAATTGACCGGTTCTTATACAGACCCTAACCGTAAAAAAGGGTACAAAATAGTTGGGATGTTTATCATCGTAGCTGTAGTTTTCTATATCTTTTATTCCAAAGTGTGCCCATGCACCTTCCCTCAAAATATTTTCAAATAATTCTCTGGCCGATTTTCCTTGAATTTCTGATTCCATATCGAGGAGTCTCAGCACATTATCGGGCAGAATTTCAGTGAAATTATCAAAATCTATGCTCACATTTGTACCTTTCTGTGTTTAGCACTAAGTAATATGCTGTTTGTTAGTCAAAATTTCAAGCTGAATTGTGCGAGAGTCACGAATGGCATATTATAAGTGAGACAAAAGTTATGAAGGAGCTAAGCTTGATTTTTAGTTTTAAGGAAGTTTTCGACTCCACACTTAATGTAATTGGTTCAGGTGATAAGTTCAACGCCATGACCGAGGCTTTAAGCGCTTTATTGAAATTTATTAATGTCGGTGAAAACTGTACTATTCATTTAGTTTACTCTGATGACGGACTTTCCTCAGATTTATCATTCCATAATTTTAAGCTACCTCTCAAGGTTGATAATGATCGATTGAATCTATCTTTAGGCTCTGATACAAGCGGTATAGAGCACTTTGAGACTAGTGATATACCTTTCGCGGAGGTTTCTGAAACTACAAAACAGAAATATCCTTCATTCGTTTTAAGGAATGGTATTTTTTATTTTTTTGTTTGGAATCAAGGAGTTTTAATCGCTGCCGCTGAGATTCAGGGGGCTGACTGCGAGTTGGTAAACTCTGAGTTAGCGGAAGTGATTGCGGCTGTTTCTCAGTGCCTGTCTTTTAGCTTACAAAACTTAGATAACGACTTTAAGCTTCTAATACTTAAAAAACAATTGGAGAAGCAAAAACAGGAAATTATTGAGGACAAGCAGACTATTGAGAGGCAAAATCAGATTCTGAGATCCTTAATGGAGGCAATGACGGGCCTGAACAAGGCAGATCTCGAGGATGTTTTTAATTATTGTCTCGGTAAGTTAAAAGACTTGTTTCCAGATATGGGCTTCGGACTTATTGTTGACGGCGAACGTGAAGGTATTGTTCGGTGGGCTTGCTTTCTGGGTATTTCTGATTACGATCAGGAATTTGCCTTAGATGCTTACAGTAAATGCAATAAATCAGACTCTCTAGAGTTATTTTCATGTGACAAATCTGAGAATGATGGACAACTGATGTGGAATATCCTTCCCATGACAGGCCAACAGAAGCGCGTTATCGGGCGCCTTTTAATAAGGGGGTATCAATTACAAAAAGAGAGTAAAGCCATTGTAAGTTTATTTCTGGAGCAGTTATCAGCTTATACTGAGAATAAATTATTGATGGGAGAATTAGAGAGAATAGCCAACACCGATGGATTGACTGGAACTTTTAATCGCTACTATTTTAGTAAAGAATTGGAACGTATCATTCAGAACGCGCAACGTTTTCAAAAACTTTATTTTTCTATTTTTTTGATCGATCTAAATGGATTAAAACGAATTAACGATGATTACGGCCACCAGCAAGGCGATAAATTGATTATCAAAGCTGGAGAATTACTTATGCGACTTTGCAGAAAAAGTGACATAGTATGTCGATTTGGTGGCGATGAATATGTAGTATTATGTCCCTCTACTAATCTTGAACAAGCATCTCGGCTAATGGATAGAATAAGAGGCGAAGAATGCCAAAGTTTTCTCAAGTGCGAGGATAGTCAAGGAGATGCTGAACTTGTGCCAATCGCCATGAGTATTGGTGTTTGCAGCTCCTCCGAGGGAATAGACCCAGATAAAGTTTTGGAAACAGCTGATCAGCGAATGTATCAAAATAAGAAAGACTATTATGAGTCAAACAATCGTTACCGCTAAGGATTTTTAGTACGTAGATGGAGCATGATCATTCCAATTATGAGATATCTAATGGTGATCTAGAAGTTGTTGATGTACTTGTTCCGCCAGAAGTAACCTATTAAGGCACTCTTCCTTTCCTAGACCTTCAGCAAATACAAAAACTTCAGGTCCACTGGTTGCTCCTGTCAATGCAACTCGTAGCGGCATAAATAATGCCTTGCCCTTAATGCCTAATTGTTTTTGTGCTTTCCGAGTGATTCCACGTAACTCCTCAGAACTTAAAGTCTCCTGCTCCTTTAGCTGGGATGCTATAAATTCAAATAACACTTTATTAGATTCTATACGGAGTACCTGGGCGCACTCCTCTTTTTTTAGAGTATCGGTGTTAGGCTGACGTAAAAAGAAAGATAGCAAGGCCCGCATATCCTTTGGCTTGTCTATTTGATTTCTGAGAGTAAGTAATACCCTGTTAAGTACATCTTCACTCCATGTCTCGAGATCGTCCAGTTGAGTATGTGGTTTTACAAGTTCAAGGAACCTACTTTCTGATAAATATTTTTTATGATATTGCGAATTCATCCAATTAAGTTTTTCCCGATCGAAAATAGCTCCCGATTTGCTGACTTTCTGTAAACTAAACTGTGTAATTAATTCGTCGAGATTGAAAAACTCACGATCATTTCCCGGACTCCATCCAAGAAGCGCAAGGAAATTGATTAGGGTTTCCTCACAGAATTCAGACCTCAAAAAATCCTCAACCGCAACATCTCCCTGTCTTTTTGACAGCTTGCTACGGTCGGTATTCAAAATAAGGGGTAAATGGGCAAAGCTTGGAATTTCCCAGCCGAATGCTTGGTATAATAATACATGTTTTGGCGTACTAGTAACCCATTCTTCTCCCCGAATTACATGGCTAATTTCCATATCATGATCGTCTACAACATTAGCGAAGTGGTAAGTGGGGAAACCATCTGATTTTATTAGGACTTGATCGTCAATTAGTTCAGAATCAAATTCTAGCCTACCTCGGATCAAATCTGTGAAAGCTACTTTGGTATTGACTGGTACTCTGAGGCGCACTACGTAGTCCTCAGCGGCTTCAAGCTTAGCTTGGACTGTCGCATCATCCAAGCTGCGGCATTGTTTGTCATAACCTGGAGGTAAATTCTTAGCTAGTTGCTCTTCTTTGAGCCTCGCTAATCTCTCAGAACTACAAAAACAGTGGTAAGCATGGCCCTCTTTCAAAAGTTCACTAATCTTCTGACCGTATAAGTCTAGTCTTTCACTTTGATAATATGGCCCTTTAGTACCCTCACGACCTGGCCCCTCGTCGTGATGCATTCCAAGTCGATTCATGACGGCGATAAGATTGTCGACGGCACCGTCTACTTTACGTGATTGGTCTGTGTCCTCAATTCTTAGAACATAAGTGCCGCTATTTTGTTTAGCGAAAAGATAGTTGTATAGAGCAGTTCTAACCGAGCCCAAATGAATGTATCCTGTGGGTGATGGTGCGAAACGGGTTCTAATATTTTTTGTGGATTTCATAGACTTCCTGCTAACAAATAGGCTGTTACTTATCTGTAAGTAACAGCCTGTAAATTATACAACTTTGTTCCCTTAGGACTTCGGTGCTGCTGCGATTACCTCTTCATTTGCTTGATCCACATAACTTTCAAAATTCTTTCTGAATAAATCAGCTAATTTTTTAGCGGTCTTTGCAAAAGACGTTTTATCGCTCCATGTATTTACAGGATTGAGAACTTCGGAAGGTACTCCCTCGCAGCTTGCTGGGTAGCTCAACCCAAATACATCTGCTTCGTACTTAACGTCACTCAAAGTGTTATTGAGAATAGCATCAATAATTGCTCTAGTGTATTTAAGGCTAAATCTTTGACCAACTCCGTATGCTCCTCCAGACCAACCTGTATTTACCAGCCATACTTTTGTATTATTTTTCCTGATTAAATCCGACAGCAGCTCTGCGTATTTCATTGGATGCCAGACCATGAAGGCTGCTCCGAAGCATGCTGAAAAAGTAGCCTGCGGTTCAGTTACACCCATCTCAGTGCCAGCTACTTTTGCTGTATAGCCAGATATGAAGTGATACATCGCTTGCTCCGGCGTCAATCTTGAGACAGGTGGCAAAACACCAAATGCATCACAGGTCAAAAAAATGACATTACGGGGTTGTCCGCCTACACACGGTATTTTGGCATTATCGATATAATCTATCGGATAGGACACGCGAGTATTCTGAGTTTTGCTAGTATCCGAATAATCTACAATCTTAGAGTTTGAGTTGAAGCCCACATTTTCTAAAATGGAACCAAACCGTATCGCATCCCAAATTTCAGGCTCTTTATCGCGACTAAGGTCGATAGTCTTGGCATAACATCCACCTTCAAAATTAAATACTCCGTTTTCCGTCCATCCGTGTTCGTCATCACCAATCAATTTTCGTTTGGGGTCTGCTGATAATGTAGTTTTTCCAGTACCCGATAATCCAAAGAACAGAGCTACATCTCCATTGCGACCTTCGTTAGCAGAGCAATGCATAGGAAGTGATTCTCGAAGTGGAAGAAGGTAGTTGAGAATTGTAAATACCCCTTTTTTCATCTCCCCCGCGTATTGGGTGCCGAGAATCACAAACTCTTTTTTCTCTATGTTGAGATTGACCGATGTTTTTGAGCTGACACCTTCCACCAGCGAGCTGGCATTACATTGACCGGCATTGTATATCACCCAATCAGGCTCAAAGTCTTCAAGTTCCTCTTCAGTAGGACGAATCAACATATTGTGCATAAATAAAGCATGGTAGGCTCTCGCACATATAACTCGTACTTTGATTTGGTAATCAGGATCCCAGCCTGCATAACCATCAAGCACAAATATTCTCTGACGAGTATCTAACCAGTTTATAGCTATGTCTTTGTTTAGTTCGAAGCTATCTTCCTTCATGGGTATATTTACATCTCCCCACCAGATATTCTGTTGACTGGTTCCCTCTTGGACAATGCGCTTATCGTTAGGACTTCGTCCCGTTTTTTCTCCAGAGCTGATTAATAAAGCTCCGTTAGATGCGATTTCTCCATTCTCATTTTTGATAGCCATCTCATAAGCGTTCGAGGGAGAGAGATTTCTATATACTTTCGGTTGATTGATACCATATTGGTCTAGCTTGATTGTTTTCAATGAGTCCTCCAAAGAGTTGAAGTGTTTCCCTAGCTGGGCTCTATTATAGGGAAATCGCGTAACTGGTCATTGTATTACAAGCTGACACGAATTAATAGATGTAGGGTATTTTTTTCTGTATCCATTACGGACTAGTTAGTGTAGTCTTGCGTTATTGATAAAGGATATTGATATGACCCTAACAAAGCGTCCCTTGGTTGTTAAGCAGTTGGCTCGAGGACAGAAATTAGACTTCTCCATAGAAACTTTGGGAGAGCCTCAGTTTGATAGCCCATTCATCAGGCAGGGTCGGAATTTTGTGAGTGATCAGTCAAAGATTTCGTATTTTCACATGCTAGAGGGTATGGAGTCTTATCGAAATCAATTTGGAGAACGTTTACCAGCTTTTGAAGTAGCAGGTCCTCGCGAAAAAATATTCTTTAATCCTAGTGAAACAACTGCCGCAATTGTGACATGCGGTGGACTCTGTCCAGGACTTAATAATGTAATTAGGGCAATTACTTTTACATTAAATTTATATGGCGTTAATAATGTTCTCGGTGTCAATTATGGCTATGCCGGGCTAATCCCTGGGAATCGATTAAACTTTACTATATTAAATGGTTATTCAATATCAAAAATTCATACTCAAGGAGGAACTGTAATTGGTAGTAGCAGAGGTCCTCAGAATGTAAGAGAAATGGTCGAGACCTTAAAACGTAACAACATCGATATGTTGTTCACAATTGGGGGCGATGGGACTCAAAAAGGAGCTATGGCATTAGTTGAAGAAATAAAGCTCCAAGGGCTACAAATTTCTGTGGTGGGTGTTCCTAAAACGATTGATAATGATTTAAATTTTTTAGAAAAGACTTTCGGTTTTGAAACTGCAGTGGAGGCTGCGCGAGAATCTGTAAACAGGATAAATGCCGAGGCCATCTCGTGTATAAACGGCATTGGTATTTTGAAATTAATGGGCCGTGATTCTGGCTATATCGCAGCCCAGGCTACGCTGGCTTCCACGGACATAAATATCTGTCTAGTACCTGAGATTGACTTTGATTTAGAAGGTAAAAATGGATTGTTTGAGTCAATTATCCGACGTTTAAATTACGAGGGTCATTGTGTCATTGCTGTGGCAGAGGGAGCAGGACAAAGGCATTTACCTTTAACAGGTGAAAAAGATGCTTCCGGGAACGCTAAATACGGAGACATTGGTAAGTTTCTTCACAATCAGATTAGTGGATTTTTTAGTAATCACACTTTGAAACCCACAATCAAGTATGTTGATCCCAGTTATCTAATTAGATCTCTTCCGGCAAGTGCCAATGATGCGGTTTTTTGTCTGCGCTTAGGGCAGGCCGCAGTGCATGCTGCGATGGCTGGAAAGACTGCAATGGTAACTGGTTACTGGAGTAGAATTTTTACGCATGTACCAATGAGTTATACAGTATCTGCGCGTAAACGAATTCATCCCGAGTCTCTTTTTTGGCAATCTGTTTTAGAAGTCACCCGACAGCCTAAAGATATGACTTGTCATGATTCAGAGTCGCCAGCTCCCTGATTCACTCTAATTAACCACTGGCCTAAAGTCACCCTCGCTTGTGATACTTAGTTCCACTAGCAAGCGATCCTCTTCAACTACTTCGTGGTCAAGACTGATTTGTCGAAAATGCCTCTTGGCTATTTCCTCTGCTACATGTGCGGAATCGGAATCCATCCACATATTCAAATAAAGTAACTCGTTTGGACTATTCTCTGACCTCAAAATAATTCCTGATATGAAGCCGTGGCTGTTTCGAAGACGGTCATTTAATTCCTGTACTGCTGCTAAAAACACTTTTGAAGAGGAAGATTTCAATTTAAACAGAAGCATGCGCATGAGTTCTAGGATACCACGATACAGAATGAAGCTTGATTTAATACTTCAGATGGCCTATTTTTGAGGCATGTCATCTAAGCCCCAAACACATATTGATACATTTAAAAATCCACACCCGGAGAGAAACTACGAAATACTAATGGATTGCCCCGAATTCACCTGTCTGTGTCCTCTGACCGGTCAGCCTGACTTTGCCCATATTTTTGTTAATTACACACCTAATGAACATTGTGTTGAGCTGAAAAGTCTCAAAATGTACCTTTGGCATTTTCGTGAAAGGGGCGCATTCCATGAAGCCGTGACCAACGAAATAGCAGATTTACTACTCGAGACGTTGAAACCGCGCAAGCTTGAGGTTAAGGCCGTTTTCGGACGGAGAGGCGGAATTGATACAACGGTAGTGGTTAGCTATCCAGATAGATAGTCCTATCCCCTTCGCTTATACTAAGTATTTTTGTTGGATTTGCTTCGCTGGCGGCGTGTCAGTTTTGATTTTTTGCTTCTCTTTACGGACTTTTTAGTGCCGTGATTTGCTATGACTTGATGATCTGGCTGCGTATCTACCAGCAGATTCTGCTGATTCGGAGATGCCTTTTCGTTTTCAGAGCTCTTATCAGATTGTGATTGCGTGTCGGCTTGGATTGTCTTCTTTGGTTTTCTTTCAAATTCCGATTGAATTTTTTCGGGATGAGCATCAAACAAATCTAGTTTTTGATCAATTTCCGATATTTGTTTTTCTAAATCAAGGACCTCTGGGTTTTTGTACACAGAAACCCCAATGAAGACAAAAGCAACCATGGCCATAGCCAGGTTACGCCCAGACCCTTCAAGCATAATACTACCTAAAAAAAGAAAGATTAGAAATGTATATATTATTTGTTTTCGAGAGTCCTGTTTATCAAGATCGCTGAGTAGAAGGTCTTTTTCACGCAGAAGATGATCTTTAGAAATTCTGATTTTCTTAGTTTCTATTTTTGCTAATTTAGCCATGCTGATCCTTTAATTCACTACCAGTCGAGACCATAGTTAATCTGCTATGACTAAGCAATTGTGACAAATCGATCTGATGTTTTTTTTCAAGTCCATCATAGATATCTTGCAATTTTTCATCTTCAGGAAAATATAAATCTAAGTATTTAAGATAACCCAAGCCACGAAGATCGAGTATATCTTCGGCTAATTTATGCTCCACATAGAGATATAATGCGTTTCGATAGTCAGGTTTCGCCTGAAGACAGCGCAGCGTCCAAAGGAAGCCTTCCTCTTTATTACCCATTTCAAAGTGAAGGTAGCCCAAGTAATAGAATAACTTAAAATCATTCTTAAATTTACCATTGACCAGTTGCTTACAAAGTTTGGCCATTTTTTTATATTCACCAGTTTCTCCGCCTAGAAATAAAACGTTCTCAACCATTGCGTGAGTATAAATAATTTCGTCTGGATTTCGTCGTTGGCCTATCTGAGAAATTATTTTGATAGATGTAAAATTCTTAGTCTTGGATAGCATAGTATCTAATAATGGTTCGATTTTTTTGTGATCGATAAGATAAGCAGGATGCCTCAACCAATGGACAAGCTCCATTCTGCCAGATTCCACAATAAAAACTCTACATCGACCATTACTGGATTCGAGAATGTCATATAATTTTTGCGGATTTTTGACCGCTAAATCTCTTGTTATTTGTAGACGACCTTTATGATTTAAGAGAAATAATTCAATAGAGAGTGTTTCCGAACTAGTCTTGAAGATCATATATTCAATTTCATTTAGTATCTCAAACCATTTCCGCAAACTAGTTCTTGGAGTACAGACGATGACGCCTATTTCCTCACGACCTACCACCTCTTCAAATTTAACTAGTTTAATTTCCCCTGCTAGTGGTTGAAAGGCTTCTCTAACCTCACCATCCAATTGGATAAAATTTCTGCTTGGTTCGTAATCTAAAGTATTCAAGAAGTCGGAAAATATATTTTGATAATGCTCGAGGCGAAGTTGCTTGAACTTATACCATTCCAGGGCTTTTAGTAATTCTATACTCACTCCAGTAAACCCGAGGCGACGAAGCCCTTTGCTACTTGGTGAGCTAATTTTTCCTGTGGAGATGTTGGTAACGATCTCGTGGAACTTGGCTATACTAATATTGAACGCCTCGGCTGTTGACAATAACCATTCTTTGCGCTGTGAGGGTAATCGGGAATCAATCATGGCCATGTGTACCAAGCGTGTTAGAAGCTCAGTCGGATTAAGATCCCCTTCTTCCAAAATTTTATCTTGTCGTATTTCGCGGAATACATCGCGTAAAAGAAGACGATATTGACTGATGGAAACACCGAGCTTATCTACCAAATTTTTGATCTGCTCTTTTTCACTTTCCTGAACTTCACGATCTTTGTATACCTCTTTCAGAGCTTCGGTTATGATGACAGTCCGGTCGAAATTACCAATTGTGGAGGTATTCACCATTCTAAAAAGCTGATCTAAAGGTCCCCCCGGTTTCTCTGTAGCTTTACCTTCAATTGCAGTAATAATTCGAGAACTTATTTTTGTTCTGTATGTTTGGGGAATCCAATTGTAAATCTCGGTAATAAGAGGAAGATAATAAAATTTCAGCTGGAATTTCTGCGCATGTGTTAAAAGCACAAGGAGGGTTTCAAGTAGGTCTTCAAAGGCTACTAGTCGGCCGTGTTCCAGGAAATACAACAAAGCGTGAAACATATAATGAAAAGAGTCATCAATGGGGCCGATATCCGGCTTCTTAAAACTTACATTTTCATGACGAGTTAACTTGAAAATCTCAATTTTTAATATGCGAGCACAATTAACATACTCTTGATTATAAGGAGCCTTGTGAGCTCTGAATAAAAGATAGGGTAGGATATCTATAAAACCTACGATGAGATCGTTGTTACTTGTTTTTCGGCAAAGATTTACATAAATATCGTTGGAATTTAGTAAGAAAGTTTCAGTTGCTTCTGGTTTATTTTGCTGAAGAGAGTGGTAGAGTTCCACAAGCAAAGCTTCAACGAGAGCATCGTAATGTTCGGTATTTTGGCAACGATTTAACCGCGTTTTATAAGTTAGATCCCTATTAGTGATAAATTCTGGTTGTCCTTTACGTCGCTGCGTGCGCCGTGATTTGAGAACTACTTGGGGGATTTTCTGAACTGTAAGACTATCTAATTCATACACATCTCTAGTATTTTCCCCAGTCTCTTTGTACAGTTGTTGTCTGACAGTGGTCAGTAGTTCGGTAGATTCCTCCTCAAGTTTCTTAAGTAATAAATTAAATCGCATTTTCAAGGATACCGTTTCGGTGTTAAAACGATCGGGAATAATGCTCATTTGCTGAAAAACCAAGGGTAATAATAGAGCAAAATCAGAATCACGTCGTAGGACTTCTTGGTGAGGTTTACGAAGTAAGTCTTCTACTTCACGTCTCCAAGCATAAAAGGCTTCATAGTCACCTGGATTGGTGTAGAACTTTTGAAAAAGAGCTTTTATGTTTTCTTGAGGGATAATTGTCATTATGGTAATTGCACTACGCTATCCAGTAACATACCAGAAAATAATTATAAAAGTAGAGTTTCTGGTATAAAATCGTGTAGGGTTTTCTTATGAATCGTGTGATCCTTCGTTCTTCTGATTTGAGCCACTCTGAACTAAAAGTTTGGACGAAACCAGGTTGCATATACAGGCTTACAGATCAGTTTCGCACCCATCATCTTAATAAAATCATTGGAATCAATGCAGGCGATGAAATCAGAGTTTGCTTGCTTAACTGGGGCAACGGAACCTGTCGAGTTAATTATATAAGTAGTGACCAAGTAGTATTGCGATTGGAAAGGTCCGTACAAGGTTTGAATGATCCAATGGCTTTATTACTCGGATTGTGTCGGCCGCCCAGTTTGCGAAAGGTGATTGAGCACTCTACCAGTATGGGAGTTACGCATTTTTTTATTGTAAAGTGCGCACTGTCTGAAAAATCTTACCTAAACTCTAAATGGTTACGTGAAGAAAAATTGAAGGAATTACTAGATCTTGGAATTGCCCAAGATTATTCTGTAAGTCGAATGCCCACAATTCAAATATTTAAAGATTTCGATAGCTTCATAGAGGATTCCGACCTTCATTTAAAGGCCTTTCAGTCCAAACTGGTTCTCAGCCCTGAAGCTAGTCAGTGGATGGAGGCTAAATCTGATTGTAATTGTTTTGCTGTAGGTCCAGAACGCGGCTTTACAGAGCGAGAGTTGAAGCAACTAAGGACTTTAGATTTTAGTAAAATTAAAGTGTCTAAATCTATCTTGAGAGTAGAGCATGCCTGCTTTTATGGTCTTGCTCAACTCGAGTATTCCAAAAGTGAGGATTCATGATTCCAACTAATCAACTCAAACAGTTTTACCAGGTTGCAAAAATGGGCTCCATAAGGAAGGCAGCTCGCTATCTAAATAAGTCTCAATCAGCTGTTAGTTCAGCAATAAAAACTCTTGAGGATGAATTAGGGTGTCAACTCCTAAAACGCTCGAGTAACTCTACACAGCTTACAGAAAAAGGTCATAAGTTGTACAAGTTTGCTGAAGGTTTCGTTGAGGCCAGTGATTTGTTGAGAAGTGATTTGCAATGGAACTCTATACCTAAAAAAATAATAAATTTTGGCGTAAATAAGCACTATGATGAACTTTGCGCTCCATTACTTAGCAGATTTATCTCGAAATTTGATGACATTGAAATGAAAATCCATTTTACCGATGGCGCATTTTTGAGAAAAGAATTTCAAAATGGTCAATTGGATGCAATCTTAGGCATTAATTTTAACTTAGCAGGTATAGCGAGTGACGAACTGCCTGATGATTCAATTTTTGTGATGAATGATACCATTCGTTTAGTCTGTTCAAAGGAACATCCATTGGCTGAAAAAACTGATTTGAAAGTGGATGACTTAAGAGATTATTCATTCATTTTACCAAGCTTTTATGAAGATCCAGTAAAGCAGTTATTTTATGAAAATGGAATGCACTTAAAACTGAGAGCGACCATGAATAGTGGGAAACTTAGCGCCTATTTGGTACAGAACACAGATTGTTTAGGATTGTTGGCACCGGGTACTATTGCCGAACCTTCTAAATCTTATTTGGCCTTCCCCGTTTTCAATGCACTTGATTTAAGTTTCAAAATAATCATGCGTTTTAGGGCACATGATGGTCTCGAGGGTATTGCATTACAAAGATTCAAATCTGTTGCTCAGGATTGGGTCAACGAATCTTGTTTTTCAGTTTAGTAATCCACGTAGTATCTGACGTCAGTCCTTTTTCAAGTGGGACAAGGAACTCTCCGGGTGGAGGCGCCATTTCATCAATGATTTTTTTTTGATCAGCCGTTAATTTCTGCTTGTCTATTTTGTCAGTCATTTAATAATTATAACGTTCTTCTACAAAAATTTGTTGGGGGAAGCGCTTATATCTTCTCTTTTGTTCTGCTCTTCTACGACTCCAAGGTTTAGCATATTCGTAATATCTTTGAACGTATTCTGGTGGATTCCTATATCCACAGGCGTATTTCCATTGTGCATAGCCCCAGCGCGGTGCCCCTCCATGAATCTCCCATTTACGAGGTATTTCTCCATCACATTTCATATTTGCTCTCACGAATGGAGGTGCCTCATACTCCCAACGTTTGAAGTTATGTTTGCGTTTGGCCTTGATCCCATCGTTTCTCCATAAATCAATCAACTGAGACCGCTTTCTGTAGTAGCGTGTAATTTTAGTTTGATCTTGTATGCCAGGTCCCGTAAAACGTAGACCATAATTCCGGTTAGTATTTACAGCCTGTGCAACAGCCAGGCTCATTATCATCGTGATTGCATGAAGTTTAACTATTTTTTTCATATCTTTGCGTTCGACAAAATTTCACTCTTACATCAGCGCACTTTTAGAGTTTTCCGAATAACTTAGCTGGGACTATGCAAAAGCTTTCAAGGGTGATAAAAAAGTGTACTTTCAGAAGATTTTTTTAATCATGCAGTTTAATATGAGGACGATTAATTAAAGATAAGTCAGGATCGATTTTGTGCATTAAAGAAAATAATAATAATCTCAAAACATTACTTATCATAGATAATGAAAAACATTTTCTAAATTCCCTAAAGCTTAACTTGGGAGATGATTTTGAGATCGAGGTAGCTGAAACAACTGAAGATGCTTTCTTAATTCTAAAAGACTGCAATCCATCTGCAATTATATTAGATTGGAGAACTCCTAAATTGGGTGGAAGAGAGTTTTGTCAAAAATTACGCTCTGATACTCACTTTGATTTTATTCCTATTTTAGTACTTTCTGCTTACGATACCACTGTGAATAGACCTATTTCTTATCAAGTTGGCGCCGATGATTTTTTATCTAAACCGGTCACGATTAGTGAAATTCGTCACAAGATAGAATTATTGGTTAATGATCAACAGTTTTCTAAAAATCTAGAAGCAAAAATTGCGAGGCGGAAAAAATCGAAATGAGCTTCGAGTATGGGTTAGAAAAAATAGAGTTCTGAGCTAGGTCTTTAAATTTTATTAACAGTCGAATCTGCCGGTCCATGATTGGGTGCCCTGTTTTGCGTGAAACTTGCACAAGGAATTGAGATAGTCGTAATTAAAGCATATTTCCAGTATCTCCGGTTTCTGCAGAATGTGTGGAAGGAAATAAGCAATATTATCAACAATCGAATCATTTTCGGTATGAAGATCAGATTCAAGGACCCAGGTTAGACGCCCCTCTTCGGTCTCAGTGAAAATATGACCTACAAAATCGGTTACTAGGTAACAAAAAATCAGATAGTCTGAGAAAGGTTGACTGGTTGAACACCTAATTAGACCGGCCAGTCTGTATTCTATGGCTTTGATTCCGGATTCTTCATGTAACTCGCGTAACATACTCTGAGAGGCATTTTCAAAACTTTCTAGTTTTCCTCCCAAACCATTTAATTTTCCCTTATTAGGCTCTTTTCTCCGCTTTAACATTAATATTTTATCTGAGTTCAATACGAAACTTAAGTTATACAGTCCGGTGGTATGATTTTTTTTCAAAACATCTTTCCTTAAAATTTTTTTGCTCGCTTTGTAATCCTTTGCTATATTGCCACACTTTATTTCTCGTATTAAAAAAAACATTCATATAATTCAGTATTCTGAGAAAGGTTGGTTAAAACCATGGAGCCATTGAACGACTTCATTTACCTCTGCGGAGGATCGGGCCTTCTGGCTCTGATTTGGGCTTTTAAGCAAACGGTAAGCATCAAATCCAACTCCGAGGGCAATGAGAGAATGGTGGAAATCGCGGGTTACATCCGAGAGGGTGCTCGTGCTTTCATTTCTGCCGAGTATAAAATTCTGG
>CAZRWM010000056.1:3213-14494 GCA_964603885.1 uncultured bacterium | reverse complement strand
AGAAAGTTCTTGCTTCACCATCCAGTAATCCATTCTTGAAAGTATGAATGCCTTTCAATTCTCCATTTTCAGAGAAGTTCTTTGTTTCACCTTCTTGTTTATCGTTATGGTAGGTGGCAATACATTCCAGTTGACCATTCTCATAGAACTCTTTCACCACACCTTGCAGTAATCCACTCTTGTAATTAGCAATATTTGCTAATTGACCATTTTTATAGAAACTCTTCACTTCACCATTCAGTTTTTGATTTGCACTCATCTCAAACTCCTCTTAGCCACAGTGTTTATTTTCTTGCAAGACTAGTCACCGTCATTCAATTTCAATTTTGGCTTAAATAATACTACTTAAGTACCATTTAGTGTATGAAAGTATTTAACTTTTAATGTCTAAGTCCTTTTGTAAATTAACCCAATACAAAAATCTTAATTGCGATAAAGATTGGCACGAAAATAACTCCAAGAATAACGGTCCAGGCCAAACTAATCCACAGGAATTTAATAAAGTTCCATAGCGTTCCTGATAATAAATTGAATACTGGTTTCCAGAATACTGATGGATCATCCCAAAATATAAATCCGCAACCGGGGCATAACCAGGCACTCTTCGAAACTCTATGGTCACAGACATCACATCGAAAAGAAGAGTATTTGCTATGTTTATCTTCGGCCATAAGAAATGATTATAACGACTCCATTTCTATTATTTAATAGATAAGCATATCCAATAATGAAATATCTTTTTCCAGCCCTTTAAATCAAGTTAAGTGCTCAAACTAGAGTTGGGTTTATTTTGGATACTCGACTAATGGATGACTCATAAATAATATATTTGATAATAGAATGGCTGTTCAATAGAGAAAAAAGGTAGCTTCTTGCATAAAATTGATTAATAATTTGTCGATCAAATATTCCGTGTAAGCAAAATCTAAAGATTGGTATCAGGTAAGGGTTTGGCTTAAATGAATAAAATAATTTTTAAGTTTAAGGACTACGATTACTCTTTATTTACGATAAAAGAGGTATACCAACACATCCGCAATTATCAGGGAGCGAAAAATAAAATAGAACAGAGTGACCCATCTTGCAGCCCGGATACACTGCGAGAAATTAAAAAATCTGCTGAGTACGCAATCAAATGTTGGAAAAAATCGTATGATCTCAAAAAACGAGATTATGAGAGAATAACTACGCTCTCTTCATCCGATGAACACCAGTATGAATATGATCTATTAGAGTATTTCACTAGGCAAGTGACGAGTCATCCAATTGATAGTGTAGAAATGTCTCAACTACTGCGCTGGATGGATTTACCGAATGGAATAATAGAACTTCTCACTGAAATGGAAGAAAGCATTCATCTTTTAGCAGAATTGGGTGACGAAAAGTTGCAATTTAAGCTTGGTTGGTCCTACAACCACGGTTCAATCGGCCTTGACAGAGACCATAAAGAATCTTTCAAGTGGTACGAGAAGGCAGCAAAGCAAGGCAATACAGCAGCACAATTCCGCCTGGGCGTGATGTACAATCTGGGAGAAGGTGTTACACAAGATCTTGTGAAGGCGCATATGTGGTACTACATTTCCGTAAATAACGTAGAAACGGACATTCCTGCAAGCTATGACTTAGATACACTAGATATATCTTCTGTCGAGATTACAGACAAATTTTCCCAGAGAATGACCTCCGCGAAAAGACTAATGGCTCAGCAGATGGCAAATAAATGGGTCGAAAATTTTGAGAGGAATAAGAAAAGATAATTTTAGTCTTTTGACTTTTAAATGTGTCCCGAATGTTCCAATGACTTGAAAAAATCTATGCCGTGCAGCAAACTAACCCTAGTGAAAATTACTGACGGATTAACTCATGAAGATAACACACGAAACTGTCGTTCCGTTTAGGGCGTTTTACGCTGACGGTACACCGAGTATCGTAGGCTTTGAATGCACTAAAACTAGACTGAAAGTTGGAGAATGGAAGTTTTATCATGAAAATGGGAATTTGTCCTTGGTTGGCCATTACAAAAATGGTTTGGAGCATGGCGAGCATAGGTCATACTATGAGAATGGTCAGTTGAAGATCGTATCATTGTATGACAATAACTCACGGGTCGGCGAGTGGAAGTTCTTTACGGAAAGTGGTCGGCTAGCTAAAACCGAATACTATGAAAACGGATTCCTGATTCAAACCAAACACCCGGCAGCAAGTCAGTTCAAAGAGGTGTCTAGCAATTCAGTCGCTAACAATGCAGTTTAGCCAATGCACAAATGCGGTGGAATTTTGACTTTACAATTGATGCTGTTCAAGTGGAATTTCAGCTTAGTTGTATCAGGCACTTATTCATATTTTAAGCCCCCAAAGATCGAGCTCTAGTACTTGAAAAATTAACCGGTCTGTTCGAGACTATAGAGTCTACAAATTTTTGTAGGACTCAATGATGAAAAATCTTTTTAGAACACTTTTGTTTGTCCTCACGTATGTGTCTATTTTTTCAATTACTATCTCAAATGGAAAAAGGCATCTAAAAAGAGAGACGACCTCTGTCAAAAAATGACGAATGAACAAATTATAATTGCATAGAAAATGGCCAGAGAATGGGTTGAAACATTTTAGAAAAAGAAAGGTTAAAGACTTGTGCCTGTAGCTGTATGTATTTTTCTTGGGACGAATCAATAAATGTCTTTAGCCTGCCCATCTTGTAATCATAAGATCACGAATTATAATGCTTCAAATTGCTCTGCTTGTGGTTGCACTGTCAATAGTTATTTCAGAGACTACTTTTCTCAATTGAAACCATACAAACACTTTCACAATGATGTATTAGTAGAGGAAGGTTTTTATAAAGACAGTAAAAAAGAATTTATATGGAAGAGCTACCACGCAAACGGACTCTTGGCTGAATTAGGGGTCTTTAAATCTGGAGTACAGCAAGAGGTATGGGAGTCTTTTTACGATACTGGAGAGTTACAAACCAGAGGATCTTACATTGATGGAAATAAGCACGGCGAATGGAAACATTATTCCACTAACGGTGACCTGCTGATCACTGAATTATATGAAGATGGGAAAGGACGGGACGCCATAGTACACAAGTACTAAGCGAGTTTAATTTTACTTGGTTTTACCAGATCATTTGGATTTAAAGTTTCAAATGCTGCGTTTCCATCCATGCCCTGAGGTGACTTCAGTATATTGCTATCAGATGAGCTATAGCTCCAATGCATTTGATACTCAGATTCTAAACCAGGAATATACTCCTCTATCTCATTATTTGAGGAAATATAACAATGGATATTTATATCTAAATACATGAAAAGAAATTTATAGTTGAGCTTATCGAATATATTCTTAAAAAGAACTTGAGGTTTGATAAAATCAGCTTCCCAAGGAATCCCCTCCATGTCTAAAACCATTCCTAAGTTCTCAATGGTTAACCAATGATGTTTGATTTTGCTAGCAGCGCGCGATTTCCATAAAGATGCTAAATCCGTACAAATTGGATTAACAAAAATATCGTGGTTTGTTTTCCAGTTTTTTTGTTTCCAAGCATTTGAATTATTTGATGCTGGACAGGGATCAATCGTCTCAAAAAGCCCCCTTTCCTCGTTTAGGATTTTATGAAAGACATTAATCACTTCGGTTTCGTAGCATCTAAGTTGCTCTTGATCAAACAAGAAATTAATCTCCAGCAGAAAATGGAATTCAGTTTTGGTATCTTTGATACTTTTAAATAAATCATTTCGAGTAGCGGTTAGTGAGTTTGTCTTATTGGTCATAATCTTGTCTAATCCCATGTAATGATATTAAAACGACATTTATATATCAAAGACGCAAGACTAAATTGGCTTAGAGCATCAAATATTTCTAAGACGTATCTCACCTACTAGACCTCGCTCATCCTTGGTGATTCATATCGTATTAATTTGTGCGTTACGCACAAATTATAAGATCGACGGTGGAGTTCCTTAGAATACGAAGGATGAAGATGATTTGTACGAACATTAGCCCGCGTACGATCTAAACCCTTTTGTATATAAGTGTTTATATCAGCCCGTCTTCCTCACACTCACGGTTGCTAGATGAGCGGCATTGGGGCAGTCCGGTAGACCGTCTCTACTTAACATAGGCGAGATCATATAGTAAGTAAGCATTGATAACAAATAGGACAGCCGCAGGGATAATCTCTAGATAGGGATCCTGCAACCGTAGTCTTAGTATTAGTGCCATGAACATTAGAGTCACCAGACCTAAACTGGCTGCAGCAAACAGATACTGGCTGTAGTAGTAACCGATAATTTGACCAAGCCCGCCCGCCAATTCTAAATAGCCCACCAGCGTTCGAAATTGTGAAAGGCCATACCTTTCAAATTCTGCCACCATGTGCTGACTTGTGATGCAAAGTAAGCCATAAATAATAAAAAGTAGTGATGAAACTATTGTAAGTGAATAAATCATGTGTAAAGCTATCTTTCATAAAGTTTTAACAGTAAAAACGGAGACTCCCCATGCTTGAACTGGCAAGTGTTATTGGTACGCTAAAATTGGTTGTATTGGCTTCAGTGCTGTTCGTTTGGTTTGTCAGATATGACAATATTGTAAAAGAGTTCATCGAATATAAATACCCCAATTGGTTGCGAGATTTGGTTGGCATACTCAAAATTTCTTGTGTATTCATGTTGCAATCTTCAGACGTTATAATAGTTAAATACGGTTGTATCGGTCTTATATTTTTAATGGCAGCTGCCGTCATTACGCACCTTAGGGTTAAAAACCATGTCGGTAAGCTACTACCCTCTATGACCCTAATGACATTCTCTATAATTATTATGATTTACAGTTAAATGCAATTTCGAAATCCATTTCGATACGCGAAGTTCTAATATAGTATAGAACTGTCTGTCAAAGTTCATTGAACATCTTGTCGAAAGACACACTATTGAACGTAACAACGTTTGAGCTTTGTCTCTCAATCAAGGCATCTATTGGGCTTGATTATTAGCTGATAATTTCAGCGAATGCGCTGTGATTGTGAATGCTCTCGAAATTTTCGCAATTAATTTTGTACGACTTTATACGAGGGTCCTTACGGAGTTGATTTGCCACGTTTCTGACCATGTCTTCAACAAACACAGGATTGTCATAAGCAAATTCCGTGACATATTTTTCGTCAGGACGCTTCAGTATGGGATAGAGTTGAGAGGAGGCGGATTCTTCAGCAACCGCAAACAACTCTTCAAAATAAACTAGCTGTAGATTATCGTTTTCGATATTTGATAATTCCACATCTATAGTAATAACACCACGTTGGTTATGAGCGCCATATTCACTAATTGTTTTACTACATGGACAAAGGCTAGTTACGGGTACCGAGACGCCTAACCACAAATTGATATTTTCACCTTTGACGGCACAATCAAAAAAACAATGGTAATCCAGTAATGCATTAGCACTAGATACTGGTGCCTTTCTATCTACGAAAAATGGAAAGTCAGCTTTCAAATAAGCATTTGCTGATTCTAGTTTCGTTTGTATCTCTTTAGTCATTTCGATGATTCTTCTATGTGAAATATTATTGTGGTAATTTTTCAATATCTCAACGAAGCGGCTCATGTGAGTGCCTTTGGAATTCTTTGATAAATCTACAGACATATTAAATTCAGCTACTGTTTGCTGCTTATTATTTTGGCGATCGGTAACGAAAATTGGATATTTGATCTTTGATACACCCACCCGATTGATTGCTATGTCATGTTTTGTTAAAGATTTCTGTACGTCGATCATTGTTTTCATTTGCAGCCGCCGCTTCACCGCGGCAAGTCGCATCCAGTTTATGAGAGATGTTATAACATGGCCAAAGCCAGATGAGCACTTTCCAAAGTCTTGATTTACTTGCAACAATACATATTAAAAGACTTCTAAACCAAATTTGTTGTTCGTTTTTCAGTTAAAACTATATTTCTGCCAACCTGAACCTTCGAAATCAAAATTGAAGTTGGACGGGTGGAATATTTCAGCAAAAATTTCTAATGATTCCACTACTCTAGGTCCAGGCCTATTGAAGTATTGATTACCATCAGTAATATATACTTCATTATTTTTTACAGCTCTGAGTTTCATAAATTCCACGGACGTTGTTAGAGGTGTCATTTCCTTTTTAATTCTTGGAATATCAAAGCCACAAGGCATAATGATAATTTTGTCTGGGTCTGACTGAACCAGATTTTCTAAGCTCATCCACGGTGAATGTTTACCGGCTTCCCCTAGCAGATTATTGCCACCAGCCATTTCCACTAACTCGGGTATCCAATTGCCTGCTGACATCAAAGGGTCAATCCACTCGATACAGGCTATTTTTGGTCTTTTATTCAGTGAAGAACTTTGCGATTTGATTTTCTCCATTCTGTTTTTAAGTCGAGAAATAAGCGCTGAGCCCTCTTCTTTTGCCCCTAGAGATTTAGAAACCAGGCTTATGTCGGCCCAGATATGCTCTAAAGAGTCTGGTTGAAGACTAATAACTTTGGTGTCCGTACCCGTCCAATCTTGCACCATTAACTCAACATCCTTCAAGCTGACTGCACAAACTTCACATTGTGCTTGGGTGATAATATGAGTGGGTTTAAGACTCTTGATAATTTCGTCATTTACACTATATACAGCCAAAGAATTCTTCAATACATCTTTAACCTGGTGATCAATTTCACGGCTAGAAACTGTTGTATCAAACTTGGGTTTGGTACAAGGTACTAAATCTAAAACTGAATGAGGGAAGTCACACTCATGAGACCTTCCAACAATCTGTTTTTCAAAACCAAGTTCACATACAATTTCGGTTGCACTTGCTATTAGAGACACTATTCGAAGACTCATCAGTCCTCCTTAAAATTAAATGACAAAAGTATGCGATCTCTGTCGGCATAACTACGTATCAAATATTCTGTAGAGTGCCAACTAAATCGGCATCCGTATGTAAGTGTTTGTCACAGTAACATTTAAGCATAATCCAGAATACAAATCGTCCAATAATATATATGCCTATTTTGATTTCACTTCGATTTTATTCTTCAGAAAACTATTCACTAGATATTCAATCAGTTTCTTTGTAATAACTGGCTATGACTAAACTTGTTGAATGTAAAATACATTCAGGAAGCTTTGATTTTAGTGTTCTTTAAATATGAAAAAGATCGGTAAAAAAAATAAGCCAAAACAGCTAACAATAGTAATACTAATATAGGTACAGTGATCGCTATTACGCTCACTACGAAGCTACTTGAGGTTTCTGCTGATGAGACTATGAAGTTACCAGTACCAGCAGTGGTTAGTGTCGAAGCTCCTCTTATTGCTGCAGAACTTAATTTTACCCCCACTGAAAGTCCGCCACCACCCATTGCAGCGATAGTCCAATGTAATAACGGCGACATTTCAGGTGCTACCGATGCTGTAGCCAAAGTACCAGCAATTGCTGCTATGGGCGTGGCTATTGTGTCAAGCAAATTATCTAACCAGGGAATGTAATAGGCTCCAATCTCAATTATGGTAGCGACAGCAAATGTAATGATGGCGTAGGTTTCTGCAACCCATAGAAATGATGAACTCAAGTTAAGATATCCAGCTTGAGAAGCTATTCCCATCATCAAAAAAGGTGCGAAGACTCTAAATCCGCAGGAGGCGCTCAAACCAAGACCCATCAGTATAGATAAGATTAAATTGAGGGTAGTTGGTTGTATTATATTTTCGGCTTGCATCATGCTCGTGTTGCCAGGAATATATATAGTAGTAATAAATGACTAAGACGGCAAGGATTTGTGTTTTCTAACCGTGGATTATCGCTTAACTTATCTCGGCTAGTAAGACTTAAAATAAGTCGTGTCTATGCAAACTTCTTTTTTTTCTTTTTTTGGGAGATGAATAAATTTCTTATAATTGGGAATCCGGATATTAGAATATTATTTTCGAGTTTTATAAGACTAAACATAAAATTAATTTTAGATAATTGTCATTTTACACGTGATTTTAGTTGGCCTGTAAAACCATTAAGGATGGACCCGATGCCTGAAGCTGAGATTTTTTACGAATATAAAGATAAAGAACAGCAAATTATCGATGTAATAAGAGTCTACAATCATAGCGAAAAACTTACACTCGAATTTGATTTCAGCTACGAGAATGACGTTTGCGTTGCGCGTTTTTCACGGCTCATTTTTGGACATCTTACGGCGAGAGGTTATCTAAAGCTGGAACCATCGAGTAAGGGTTGGTTACCGTATGGTAAATGGAAGAGATTTGATCATGATAATAAAGTAAGTTTTTCTATTAAATACGATAGCGATGGTAAGGTTATTAAACAAGAAGGGAGTAAAACGTCTCATGATGAGGAAATTGAGATACCTGATCTGTCTTCTTATTTACCAAAGAATATCGAGTTCTGATAGCGTGAAGACTGGATTCCTCATACAATATATACATGAGAGCGTTTGAGGCCTAATATATTGCAAGTTAGGCCTTCGTAGTATTTTTACAGACAACGTTCAATTAATTTAAATATTAGCTAATAGTACGTTTTAGCTGTTATGCTCCATGTGGCTTTATGGATGAAAACGCTTGGTATATAAGTCGGCTTCTGATCTGGCTGTACCTGGTATGGGCTGCGATTTCAGGCGCTATTACATATGTGTATGGCACGCCAGAAAAGCACTATCTACCGGTGTTTCTTGTTATTTTCTTCATTGGCGTTACTCTCCTTTTATTTAACTGGTTTTCCTTCAGAAAATTCGGATTTTTTGTAGATAAGCCTAATTCAAAGTAGTGCGACAGAGATCACTACAAATCTTTCTTCTGTGAAGGACCCCTCGCTGCCGGATTGGTGAGAAATTTGTTTACAGTACTCGTATTTTTACTTTAAGGAATGAAGAATAGTTACACCCAAGCTTTGCAAAGGGCTCTGGCCGTTAAAATTGATAATTAGACAATTGCCTACTGACTTAGTTTAGCCTGTAAAAGTTTTCTGTTTGTCTTATTTAAGTACTAGATGGGTTCCAATATTGAATTTGATATTCAGTCAGGTCCCCAGTGTTTATGTTTTAATGATAAAGCGTAGAGTAGAAACAAATTTGATGTGAGGAAAGCATTGATAGCGTCTTGGTTGTCTAAATTCAAGGTAATGTACGGTTTGAGCTCGTTTTCGCTCAATCCTTTCCAAGATGTATCTAATGAATTTGAAGAATTTGTCTACCTGCTTCACATCTGTCTAAATGACCAAGGCTTATTTTGCTCTGAGAAAATGTCGCGGGTCACAGCTGATATTTTAGATGAGAATGGCCGTGGTAAACGCTCTAGGTATATGTTTTTCCAGGGCGACATATGTTTGGTTTTGGAGCAGAACATTTATGTGAACCAACGCTGCGAAATTGCTCGTCGCCCAAGTAATAGTGAGCTCCGTTACCATAGATGTCAGCAGAGCTTATCTCTCATCCACGCCAGATCTATCACTGACGATCATTTCAGAGGCGACGACGGTCTTTTGACAACTGTCACTAACTGGAATTGGCCTTCTCACCCCAATGAATTTAGCGAAAGAATTGGCGAGAAGATTTATAATTTAGTTCCCGAGGATCTTCTGCTCTATATGGAATTACCAGATGATCTCAGTTGTTATACCCAAGCCTCGTTTAGATCTAATGACAATCTAGAGTCATTACTGGCGATCATTAGGCATCACATCCATCATTTCCAACTAAGATTTGAGAGTAGTGAGCAACTTATTAAAAAGCGTGATCTCATTAAATTTGAAAAACTCCTGAAACAAGAATCCTTAGATTTTTTTGTTTCGCATTACCGCGATAACCGTCCTGAGAGAAGTAGAACCAAGCTCTATCTCAACAATTGTGTACTCGATTTTGAAGATGGTTCTGCCGTTACGGTTTATGGTGACCAATTTTCGGCTTTCACACCGAATACTTGGATCGAAGTGAAAATTCCCAGACAAGCTTCATTCCCCGTATCCCATCCATCAGGCAGCATTGCTGTCCACCGATTTGTGTACTCTTCGATCTTTTTCAAATATCTCAACTGGGATGATCAATTAATATTCGATACCGCAGAGTCAATGATGACATATTTACATTTGCTACACATTGATGTCTGTAAGACAGCTCAAGCAATTAAATCTGCTCTGAGCGCTGCTTCACAGCCTGGAGAATTGAACTGACTTAAGCGCTGCGTATCGTTTTCGGACTCAAGGTCTGAATGCATTTTCTCTAGTTGAAATTGTGCCAAGCTATATCGAATACCGTCATGAGGTCATCTTCAATACTTCAAGCTCCTGCCCATACCAGCTTGCAAGGTGTAAAAACAAAATGCATGTTAATAAGGACTTATTCATTTGTCGTTATTAATATCAGACCCACTAGGGATACTTTTGTTTTATGATTTTTAGAAAGCTCAATTATCTTGTAATGCTTCCAGCATTTGAGTAGCTTTTTCGTGTCCCTTATCAGATGCTTTGATCAGTAAATTATTTATCTTCTGCACTAATTCGATAGGATTTCCTTCACCAGATTTCAGAGCTCCAAAATGTCTGATAGCTAGACTAAACATTGCATCAGGATCTTCAGTACCAGCTGCTTTTGTGAGCCATTTCAATGATTCATCCAGATCATAAAATTTTTCTGTACTATCTCCAGTTAGTAGATGGAGGAAGAACATAGCCCTTCCATTATCTTGACCAGCAGCTTTTAATGACCAGGAATAACCTTTGTCTAAGTCTCGATATTCTTCATTAGTGAAATATAATTCGGCTAAACTGACCATGGCCTCAACATAATCTCCAGCAGCTGATTTCTCTAACCAAGTAATCCCTGCCGATATATCTTGATCGAATGGCGAGTTAACTTCATTCTCGGAGGTAAGTGCTGTACCGATAAAATATTGAGCGATAACATTATCTTTTTTGGCAGCCTTCAAAAATTTTTCAAATGCCTTTTGAATATATTCTTTTTGAATTTCAGGAGACTCCAATTGTTCTGATTTTTTAAGAAGTGATACTCCTTCTTGAACAAGATATTCAGTTGAACTAGTGTTTACTAAGTAGCCTATACCGAGCAGTAGCGTTATTAAAAATACTATGGCGCATGCACCGATGACGAAGTTAATTATTATTTGAAAAACACTGGTTTTCTGCGCACCAGTATGCACATAATCAAATATTTGGACCTTGTGAGTATTTTTCATTTTTCTAATCTCCGGTGATTTATATCATCATACAAACAATTTGCTTATTTCTAAC
>CAZRWM010000056.1:1914-3113 GCA_964603885.1 uncultured bacterium | reverse complement strand
CATCGGAATCGAAGTTAAATATTAATAATTAATTTGTCTCACGAGTTTTCATTCTTTGCGAGTATCTTTCTATCCATCGCTTTGCCATTTTTGTACCAATGTTAATTTGATCAGCTGACAATTCCTGATTAAATTCATCCAACACATCTTTCACACCTTTGCGACCCAGAACATCTGAAATATAAAACCACATGTATGACTTTACAGAGTCTTTCATCATACCTTCTCCTTTGAAGTGTATGATGCCCAGTTTGTAGGCAGCTTCAGTGTGTCCAAGGCGCGCGGCTTTTGTAAACCAATTGATAGCCTCACTGTAGTCTTGGTCAATTCCTTTAGCAGTGTAGTACATCATTGCTAGCATGAATTGAGATATGGGGTCGTTTTGTTTTGCTGATAGTTTCCACCAATGTAGAGACTTTTCAAAATTTTGAGCTATGACCTTACCCTGAAAAAAAATCATTCCAAGACTTAATTGCGCTTTGGAATACCTCTGTTCGGCTGAACTTCGATACCATTTGATCGCTTTATCTATATTTTGCGAGGTTCCGATTCCGTGATGGTACATCCCTGCTAATTGAAATTGGGCGGTACGATCGCCTGATTTAGCCATACTTCGTGTTTCTTGAAACACCAAATCCGCATCAATTATAGTTATGGTTGCTATTAAACTGAAAACGAGCATTTTTATTCTCATAATTCCCCCCTCTGAGACACAATAATAATGTAGACTAGGTTTTTCTTAAAAGAATTCTTATGTCCATATTTTCTAATCAAGATATTCATCAATCCTTAAAGGCGTTACGGCCTGACCCAGACGAGTTCGATGAGTTCATTTATTTACTCCAGTCTTGTATGAATGATGCTCAATTATTCACAAGGGCTAATATGTCTAGAGTAAAGGTCCAATTACCGTCTGCTTTGTGTACCGTTCCTAAGCAGACTGGTACCCCAAATCTGCGTAAACGTCACAAATATTTTGGAGACTTTCATTTGTTTTCTCGTCAAAGATATTTATTTTTTTGCGATGATTTATGTCTAGTACTTGATCAAGATATGGATATTTATTACGAAGATCTAAATTTATGTCAGGTTAAATCTGAACGTATTACCCGTAAAAAACATCGTTTATTGCTAGCTAGCTCGGAATTGATTCGCAAGGAGTCATTAGTTTATTCTCGCAAAGACCCTAATAAAGCTAC
>CAZRWM010000056.1:0-1814 GCA_964603885.1 uncultured bacterium | reverse complement strand
CGTGAAATAACCGATGAGCAAATGCAAGAATGCAGTCGCTACCAAGCTCAAGAAGTAGAAGCTATGATTAAAAACTTACATAGCAAATATAAGCCTATGCTCAAAGATAAGACAGATTACAATCTTATCTATGGTGGTATGGATTGGACTCGAGAGTTTACGATCGCTAATATGAATCTTATTTGGAGTAGTAGAACAGGTATTATTTCGGAAAAATCTCGAAATTATCCTAATGGGATCAATTGCTTAAATTTTTCTTACAGTTCGGAGATTAGATCCGATAATTCCAATTTAGAGGCCATTCAAATGCTACGTTATATTGAGATTCCTGGTTTGATTCCTAGTAATTTTGAGAATGATGATGATTTGTTAAGGGCTACCGAATTAATAGCTCAATATACCTATTTATTGCACGATGACTTACGCCTTACTGTAGAAAAGATAAACTCATATTTGTAACTGAGCTTAAATCAGAAAATCCCCAAGACGATATAATTATCTCTTTTATCAAAACACCTTGTCTTAATAACAATATTAGTTATCATTATGGGTTCGCCTATAGCATTATCCGGGAGATCTTATGAGAATTAGTTGCGTTGTTGCAGGCTTTTTGTTCATACAATTTAATTTTAATCTTCAGGCTCTGGAGATTGACCCTCAAATTCAAAAAGCTCTTCAGACTAATAAAAGAGTCAGAGTAATCCTTTCATTGAAAGATAAGCTCAGTACCCGCAATTCAATTCGCAAATCAGATATTCGTGAAATAAAGAGAGCATTGATGGTGGCTCATGAGTTGTCCTCAAAAGATGTTTTGAATAGCTTAGAATCATTTACAAAATCGCAGAGAAGTAAGGTGCTTGATCGGAATTGGGCTTCCAACTCCTTATGGATTGAGGCCGAGGCAGCGACCATCGAGCGCTTAAGTAAACGACAAGATATAGAACAGATAGCGCTCGATCGGGAAATAAAATTTCAAAAGCCAGTAGAACAATTTGAAGCTGAAAGAAGTACCGAAGAATGGACCTATGGACTCAAAAAAATTGGAGTACCGCAAGTGCGCAAAGCATATGGACTTACTGGTGAAGGAATTCGAGTCGGTATATTAGATACAGGGATCGACCCAGAGCACCCCGATTTGAAAGGTAAAATTATTGCCTGGAAAGACTTCGCAGGATGGGCAAGAAAGCCTAAAGACTCGAATGGTCATGGTACCCATTGCGCTGGAACAATTGCTGGTGGCAATGCTAGCGGACAATCTATCGGGGTCGCACCAGATGTTAAGCTAATTGTAGGGCGCATATTTAGCCCTCTTGGCTCCATTATGTTTGGTCGTATATTGAAATCTATGCAGTGGATGGCTGATCCCGATGGTGATCCAAGTACATCCGATCAGCCTCACATTGTATCTAATAGTTGGGGTGCTGCATTAAAAACTTACTTTACTGTAAAGAGTTGGTGGAAGCTTGTAGAAACCTGGCGAGCGCTTGGTATCTTACCGGTTTTTGCCGCTGGCAACTCGGGCAGTGAACCTGACACTATGCTGAGTCCAGGAGGCTTCCCTCATTCATTCGCGGTAGGTGCCACAGATAATCAGGACGAAATTGCATATTTTTCATCTCGTGGACCCATCGAATGGTTGGGTAAAAAATTCATTAAACCAGATGTGACTGCGCCTGGTGTCAAAGTTTACTCAGCAAAATCTGGAGGTGGTTATTGGTACTTGAGTGGTACTTCCATGGCTTGTCCGCATGTCGCAGGTGTGGCAGCTTTATTAAAACAAGCTGAACCATCTCTGAGTGTTGAAGATCTTGAGC
>CAZRWM010000055.1:0-15143 GCA_964603885.1 uncultured bacterium | reverse complement strand
TCTTTATCAAAACTGAGTGTTCCTCAACTGCCCTCAAAATTTGTGAACTATTTGACGAGACCTTACCATGAATTCTATCACTCAAATGTAATTCTGAATCTTTACGAAGAGTTTGAAAATGACGAATAATTTCACGGGCATGTCCCTCCAAAATTAATTCTTCATCCAGATTTAAGTCTAAGCTGACAAGTAAACCATTTTCACTAGCACAGTCAAAGCCCTCCTCCGCCTTATATTGCATATCGAAATCACTGGAATCTATTAAATACTCTCCTGCAACCAGTAATTGTTCATCCTTGATCTCCCACTGACCTTGCTTAACAGCTGAAGCAACTACCTTCATCTGCTTACCTAGTTTCGGACCAAGACTCTTGAAGTTGAGTTTACACTCAGGAATTCCAAGGGTTGAACCATCGTGAACATACTCTATTTGCTTTATATTTAACTCTTCCCGAATTAAATCTGAATACTCCTCCAATAAGTTTGCTGGTAGATCTCCAGCCACACTTATACTTCGTAATGGCTTTCGAACCTTGACCTTATTTCGGGCCCTTAAGTTATGACCAAGACTAACGATAGTTCTTACTTGATCCATTCTCTGACTCAAGTTTTCATCAATCAGTTGCGTATTAACCTCTTCCCAATCAGTCAAATGTACAGACTGCTCTCCAGTCAGAGCTTTGTAAATTGTCTCTGTAATAAATGGCATAACAGGTGCCAGAATTTTACATAATCCAGTTAGCACGGTATACAGTGTGTCATAGGCCGCTGTTTTGTCCGCTTCTAGTCCCTCAGCCCAAAATCTGCGCCTACTACGACGCAGATACCAGTTCGTAAGAATAGGCAGAAATCTCTGGATATAACGGGTAGCCTCAGCCAACTCATAATTTTCCAGATGTTCTGTTATAAACTTGAGAATCTGTTGATATTCAGAAAGGATATACCGATCCAAAACATGATCTACCTGATCTGCAACTTCCACAATTTTTGGTTTGTAACCATCTAAATTAGCGTAGGAGCAGAGAAAGCTATAAACGTTCCAAAGAGGTAAAATTACTGACTTAACGATCTCTCTGAATTCACTATCTGCAACTCGAACTTCAAGACCATTTACCACAGGAGAAGTTACCAAAAAATAGCGCATAGCATCCGCACCATATACACCGAAAACTTCCATAGGCGGAGTATAATTTTTATGACGCTTAGAAAGTTTTTTACCATCTTCAGCTAGTATCAAACCCGTGCAAATAACGTTTCGAAAAGCGGGGCGATTAAACAGCGCTGTCCCAATAACATGCAGGTAGTAAAACCAGCATCGAGTTTGATCAATACCCTCGCATATAAAATCCGCTGGATAATTACTTTCAAACTTCTCTTGATTTTTAAACGGATAATGTTGCTGACCATAGGGCATCGAACCTGACTCAAACCAGCAATCTAAAACCTCTGGAACCCTATGATAAGTCTTACCATCTTTTTCAATCACAAGCTCATCCACAAAATGTTTATGAATATCTGAGACATTTTGTCCACAAAGCTCCTCGAGCTCCTGTACAGATCCAACACAAATTAGTTCTCCCTCCTCTGAGCGCCAGATTGGTAATGGGCAACCCCAAAAACGATTTCGAGAAATTGCCCAATCTCTGGCGTTTTCGAGCCAATTTCCAAAACGCCCCTGCTTAATATGACTTGGGACCCAATGAATTTCTTCAGCATTCTGAAGTAGCTTTTCCTTTATCTTCTCGATACTTACAAACCAACTAGAAATAGCCTTATACATTAAAGGAGTATCTGTACGCCAACAAAAAGGATAATTATGCTGCAGTGTCTGCTGCTTAAACATTAAGCCTCTGTCCTTAAGGTCACGACTTATCAGCTTATCAGCTTCCTTGAAGTTTATACCTCCAATCAATGGCATACCTTCTTTGAAGTTTCCATGGGCATCCACTGGGTCAAAGACAGGTATTCCACTGGCAAGACAGACCCTTAAATCATCTTCACCAAAGGCCGGCGCCTGATGCACGAGTCCCGTACCAGAATCATCACTAACGTAATCATCAATTAAGACTTTAAAGCAATTACTGGAATCTATTTCAGAAACTGCATAATCAAAAAGCGGTTTGTATGTAAGACCTTCTAATTCAGAGCCTTTGAATTCCTTGTTGATTACGTATTGATCTTCTTCAAAATATTGATCTACCAAACTTTTACTCAAAATATAAGTTTTGGAATCCTGCTTATTTGAAAGCTCTACATAATCAAGCTCAGGACCTGCACAAATAGCTAAATTGGAAGGTAAGGTCCAGGGAGTTGTTGTCCAGACCAATAAATAAGTTTCAGCGCGATCGATTAACTCAAACCTTACGGTCACCGATGGATCCTGGGTATCCATATAATTAAGACTTGCTTCTGAATTAGAAAGTGGAGTAGAAAGTCTCCATGAGTATGGTAGAACTTTACGACCCTCATAAATCAGGCCTTCGTCCCACATACGTTTGAATGCATACCAGACGGATTCCATAAAATCCCGATCCATTGTTTTATAATCATTTTCAAAATCAATCCAACGACCCATTCGCTCGGTTACAATTTGCCATTCCTTGGTGTAGCGTAAAACTGTTGAACGACATTTTTCATTGTATTTATCAACACCATATTCAAGAATATCAGGCGCTCCCCGAAGATTGAGTTCCTTTTCTATCTCCAACTCGATTGGCAAACCATGACAATCCCATCCAAACCTACGCTCAACACGATAGCCCCGCATTGTCTTATAGCGAGTTATTAAGTCTTTTACGGTACCTTGTAGAAGGTGCCCATAATGTGGCATCCCAGTGGCAAATGGGGGACCATCATAAAAAATAAAATCCTTGGCTGATGAACGATTTTCTATCGACTGATGAAAAGTCTTATTTTCTTTCCAATAGCTTTCAATCTCATTTTCCATACTAGGAAAATCAGGTCTATTACTAACTGGGGGAAAGATTTGTTTTGTCATGACCTTCTCCTTTGTGCGCCCGTAAATTACGGAATCAGCATTTTAGTGTCCTAAAGCCCAAACATCAATCTATCTAAATCTTACTTTTATTGAAAAAAAGACTTTGGTAAATAAAACTCTGCAAACCCAAGGGTCCGTCCCGGACACAAGGCTATAGCTAAAGTTAAAATTTCCAAATATATCCACCACCAATGGTGTAATCGCGAGAATCGTCAGTAAGCCCTAAAGTTGCATTATAAAACCACTGACGATGCTTGTTGAGAGTATGTTTACGCCCGAATAATAATTGAACCTCTTCCATACGCGTATTGCGGTCCTTACCAACGCGCGCCGTAGCATTACCTGAGGACGGCGAAACCACTTCAAGATTATCATTGGAACCACCAAAGATTCCAAGTAGTCCATAATTCGCTGAAAGCTTCTTGTTGAGTTTCTTGTTAAAGGTCCAATTTAATGTCCATCGGTCACCCTGTAGAGTGCGTACTATTTGACCATTGGATTCCTGGACTTCTATTTCACCGCGCTCTTGGAACTTTAGAGCCATTACTTCCTTCAGTTTTTTATTACGCTGCTTTTCATATTTAATTTGAAGATTACCCTCAAATCTTGATGGATTGGCAGAAATTGCGCCACCTGGTCGGTAATTAATAGTTCTTCTTGTAAAATTCGCACCAAGACCATAACTAAGCTTTGTCTTTTTATTATTTTTAATGTTTCGCATGTAGTTAAAAACTAGATTGTCTCCAGGTTTTTTATAAGAGGTACGACCGAAAATCGAAGAATATGACCCATTGATAGTGTATCCAAAAGTATAGTTATTCGTTATGCTTTTGGTAGGCTTGTTGATCAAATTAAAATCGAATCCTAGATTTAGTCCTTTACCATATGTGGGATCAGAAAATCCTTGTCCCGTCTCGCCCATAGCAGATGTCACATTATTCTCAGAGGCATTTAACTGCTCTTTACCATTCGGTAAATTTAGTTTGAATTTCCACTTTATTCCATCCCGGCCCACTTTTGCCTTCTGTGTGGTCATTTCATGTAGTACTTTCAGATCCTTGTAGCCCTCTACTCGATCTCTGGATGTCGAACCATTACCAGTGGCTCTCAGGCTTGCCTTGGCCCATGGCAAAATAAAGGTAAACTTGTTCTTCTTGTTTAATTGTAGTTTCCAAGTATTCTTTACCGTAAATCGATCAACACTTTTATCTATGTTCTGGGCACCTGAGCGGAACTTTTTAGTCTCATACAGAATATCGACCTGTCGACTACTCTTGCCCTCTTGCAATGCGTAACAGGTATTCAAAGCAATGGCATTGATTATTAAATAGACAATCGTGATAGTAGCTTTAAGATTCATATCTAGGTTTTCTAAGCTATCGGAGCAATGACTTTAGGCTTTGATAATCGATCTAATCGATAACTACCTGGGAACTCCTTACTATCTTCAGTAGCGTACAAAAAATTAAATTTTTCCCCTCGATACAGTACATGAGGCTCTACTTCAATCTCCTCATGATCTCCGTGATCCATCTCGTAAATAAATTTTAGTTTATACCCCGTTTTCAAAGATTTCTTCAAGGCCATAAGAGGCAACGGCAACTGTACTTGGAACATTTGAGAAGCAAGATTAAATCTCCGCGGCGAGGCTACCTGTCTTATTTCATCGAAACCGCGACCTTCATTCACAAAGTATAAAAATAAATGCATTACGTGATAGGAATCGACTAAAGCTCTGTGAAAACCTTCAGCCTTGAAGCCAAAATGATGCACCAATGTTTCCATTTTGTGATTCATAATGTTTTTTACATATTCACGAGCCATGGGCAAACTGTCCCAAACCTCGTTATCTGGGATTTGCATACCCTCGAGACTAAATTCTGAACCTACAAACTTCACATCAAATTCGGAGTTATGGGCTATTAAGATAGATCCATCTCCGACAAATTCGGTGAACTTGTGAAGTACTTCTGAAGCCTTTGGTTTACCCCTAACATCTTCATCATATATCTGATTAACTTTGCTTGCACCCTCAGAAATAGGTATACCTGGGTCAATAAGCTCGTCGAATTCACCTAAAACCTGACCATCACCTGTAAATTTAACTGCAGACAATTCTATCATCCGGTTCTGGACTGGCTGAAAACCTGTAGACTCTATGTCAAACGCTATAAACAATTTATCTCTAAAATCACTCAATTCATCCTCCAAAATTGACCTAATAAAATAAAATAATTAGTTTCTGCGATTGAATGTTTAAGGTACAGCCCTTGTCGACTTAAATGCTCTAAAATTAGTATTATGGACTCACCTCACAAAAGCTGCGAGAGCCTAACATAAAGGCTCACTAAAAACATTATATTTAAGCTATTTTATCCCGAAAATATTAAACAGATGTGTGTAAAAAAAATTGTAATAATATTCATTATTTTTACTCTATTGTTTCCAAAATCATTCTGTATCGAAAAAAATCCGATCGATCGGGACATAGAAGAAATTTTACTCAATCCACAGTTTTTACTATTTAGGCGAGGTGAAAATAAAAAAATATTTGAATATGATCAAAAAACTCGTAGGGCTAATGCGCCAAAATATGGAGGCGTTAGCTTAAATGCTTTTGAATTTTTCGAAAGCGAGATAACGCTCAAACAGGAGATTACTCGCAACGTAATGCGCGGTTATCTTCGCTTTTTGTATTCTGATCAGTATATTGTGAACGAACCCGATAGTTATATTAAAATCGAAAACTTGAAGAAAGTTATTCCGGTCCTCCAATTTGTAGATGGAGAAAAAAATCACTACTTACTGAAACGTTTTAATGATAATAACTTCGATTTAATAATGCTGGAGTATTCACAAATTTTCGAACAATATTCTGGTAAGAAAATGGAAAACTTTGACTTATTGGAGTATCTCCACACTGCTCGTATCTCTGGTGTAGATTTGTTGCGGATTTCGATTTATGAAGAAAATTCATTCCGAATCCCTCGACCCACAAATCTAGAAATTCCCATTAAAAACAAAAGCATGATTAGTATTCTGAAGGACAATAGAGCCGCCGAGATAGAAAAACTAAATAAAGAAAAAGCCCCGCTTCGCTCAATGCGCAAAATAATGACTACAGAACGAAAAGCGCAAATGATCATACAGCCATTAAAAGATAAATTAAGACTTTCTGAAGCACAACGCGAAAATAAATTTAAGAAACGTAAGGAATTAGTATTAATGCGCTTACCTCATCTAAAAAATGCATTAGATGCAACCAGAAATGAAGACGAGATAACTTTACTTGTGCAAACAGAAATAATTCGATCAATTTATGAACCCGATCCTTCCGAGTCTAATTGTCCGGGGGAACTTAAAGATGGAATATGTTTGCCCAGTAAAAAGTGGACAAATAAAGTCTGGAAGCTATATCGCCGTTTATATAAATTTAAGGATGTCGCATCCCATATTTTTCCAGATCGAAGATCTTTGCATCGCCAAAAATTATCCAAGTCGAAGAAATTTGGAGGAGCTGAATTATGGTAAAAATTTTAATATGCCTCTTTTACTTTAGCACATGTATTTATGCCGAAATAGAATCTGTCGAATCTGCTTCAGAAACTACCTCTACAACTCTTTTAGCCCAAATTCAAGAGTTCAAATCTCGGTATGGTGCTGCTTTATCAGACCCATTAAACTACTCTCGGAGAGCTAACAAGCCCGTGCTTTATCTAATTTTTGCACCTTGGTCTAATACATTTCAGGTTTTTCAAAGAGATTCAATCACAGACCCTCTCATTTACGAATATCTTAGCTTTTTTGAGGTAATTAGAATCCGAGGCGATATGGATCAATACAAAAAAATGATTCCTAAAAAATATTGGACGAGACAGTATCCAGCATTAATTGCTTTTAGCAATTCAAGAGAATTAGGTTATCTTCGCGGTGAAGACACCGTGGATACAAAGAATCTATACAGATCTCTCGATTTCTGGTTCGAACAATGGCGCAAGGATCGAGAAGTGGTTACGGGTAAAAAGCCAATCCATCCAATGCGGTATTACTTTGAGGAAGATTATAAGTCAAGACAACTTGTAAAAAGTAGAACCGGATATCTGTTAAAGACGGGCTGGGTGGTACATGGGACGCCCCAATATATCAGAAACAAGATTGTAACGATGATTGAAAACCAACGCGAAACCCACTTACCACTGCATCTATTTACCGACGAATCACGCAAATTGGTTCAGCAAAGGGCCTTCACAAGTATGCGCGAATCCGCGAGCTTAGTCCCCGGAGATTTTCCAATAAATTTCTCTGATACATTGGACAGCATACCTAGTATTAACGATGTCAAATTCAAATCAAATAGACCAGTGCTCGTTTTACTGGACCCAGAGGGTGAGTATTTGACTAAACTTGAAAACTATAATAGCGATAACCGTAAGGTGGCAAATACCTTGACCTATGTCAAAAAATATATGGCAGGCAAGCTTCTCTCAGAGCAAATGGCTGAGATTGTAGCCACCTTTTTTAGGGTTGAATATCCGGCCGCATTAGTACTGCAATCTGGTACAGACAATCTATCATTTTCAAATCTAAAGGAGCCAGAGGAGCTTTTTACGATAATTAATAATGAAAATTTGATTAGAGAAGCCACTATGGAAGGTCAGGAGAAAACAATTGAGGAAAATCAAGAACAGAGTGATTCCTCAATTAGCCAATCAGAAGCTAATCCCACCAAAAAACAACTCTGAGAGACCTTTATCAGTCCGTAAATCGGGCTCCGAAAGTAATTCAGTTTCGTCGTTTCGCTCGTGATCATCTTCTGATTCGACTTCAAACTTGTAATTCACTGCATCGATTACTTTACGATTATCGACAGGTGTATACACTCCTACGATTTGAGCACTAGGATTACCGCATGTTTGTTGGATTGGCGCAGAAAAACTAGACGCTGCTGTAGAGTCCGATGTTTTGATGGCGATGTGCCCAGCGGGATGACTTCCGCATACACTCCAAATTAGAATAGATCCAGTCGGAGCCTCCATAGCTGTTTGCATTCCTTTCTGCCTCTCGTTAACAGATTGATCTCTCGCGCTAAAAATCTGTGTAAGACGAAACATATTCCTATCTTGTTCCTCGATCCAACCATTATGAAATTGCTTGGCGTATGCGGGGCTATTTAATCTTTGATTTACATTTCCCACATGCCATGGATCAGACTGTTGAAATTCACTATCTAATGCTCTAGCAACGGCCCATGAAGCACATTCATAACAATCTGAGCGATAAAAATTTTGATCAGCACATTGCCCCTGCACACCGCGAACCTTACTAGTAGATTGACTCAATGATCCTGAATAATCTTCATGTAATTGCTCTAAAGCTAAAGCTAATCTTCTGGCTCTATACTCCTCAAGTGCATAATTTTTAATTTGACTACGTATTTGAGACAAACCTGACTCAAAACCTTTAATTAATTTTTTAGCTAATGACGTATTTCTGAAGAACCAGGCTTCGAGGTTCAAAAATTGATTTACCATCTCTAAGCTATCAACATTCTCTTTCGACTGGAGTACAAAAATAAATTGTTTAACTAAAAAATAATTTAGTTTCATTAAGTATTTTTCATTAGCTTTAGCTGCACTCATTCTGTAATGAAGCTCTCTAAGTCGATTTAATCCGTCCTTTAATTCTACTGAAGACGCAGTAGCATTTGATCCAATTACTGAACTCAACATCTCGTCAATTTCTGCCTTAGCAACATGGTCGGGTATTTTACTATCAATAAGGAAAGGCGACGGCCAGTGCTTTGATCGCTGTTTACCGTCAAGACCAATATCTGCGCTCAGCTGTATAGTACTCATCGCTATAACCAGGATAAAAAACAATAATTTTCGCATAACTCATCTCCTTAGATAGTCACTATTAATTGTGTAATTAATCAGAATTTTGGAGGTAGGTCTTTTATCTAGGTTTTAAAAGTTTCATAAGTAGACCAGGTGGGTGTACGTCCATGGATGCCTAAAAACCAAAGATTTAAGCAATTTGCATAGACTATTTGTGAAAGCCAGTTACTATTTTGATAATTGCGTAAACAAATTATTAATTCTCTACGTATTAATCAATGCAGGGAGATTAACAAATGCTCGAAACGTCACGTGAAATAAGTAAAAGATTAAAAATTTTTGTCAGAACAATGTTTGTGACTTGCGTTCTAATGCTCAACCCTTCGTTAGTAGCGGAAGATTTCTATTCCGATATCAGTGTTGAGGGGAAGCAATCGATACAACATGAATCTGAGTTCAATTCACACGAACCAATCAATGGATTTGGTTTACCTACTGACCGACCAGATTATGTAGGAGGTTTATACGACTCAAGACTAGATTACCTTAGTTTTTCTTCTGATGAATTGGAGGATCTTTTACAAAAGTCATTAGACACAGATGACTACAAAGCTCCTATCCAGCTCGACATTGATTCCTCGAGAGCCTGGAATAAATTGGTACAAGAGTTACCGAAGTTAATCGAAGAAATCAAAGCTATTAGCTCGATAAGTGAAAAAGGCCCTGATAAATTATTAGGTATCGACTTAGAGGGGATACATGCTCAAAATCCAAGATTAAGTGTACTAGAGCAAGCCTCATCTATCGCGTCCTTCGAATTAATTAATTCATACAAAAATCTTCGCCAACGTATTGATGACAACGAAAGTTCTCTCGAAGCTATAGAGGACTTTCGTAATATTATTGCCGAGACGAAGGAAACAATGTCAGTTCACCTTCAAAATATCATAGATATGGGTTCGGAAGGGGCTCAATCTAGAGACTTAGAATTTTCAGAAGTCATGAACAAAGTACTATTCTCTCAAAGTGTTCATGAAACCATTACTCTCGACAAAGAGATTGGGGAACTTGAAAATAAAGAAATTAGCGTATTTAGTAATAATCCAAAAATCCTCATCAACTTAAACACATTTGATACTATCGAAGCGCCCAGCCCTAATGCTTCTATAAAAAAAATTAATCGATACCGCAAGAAGCTTAGTGATACAAAGGCACTCAAAGCCTATAAATCAGGATCTAGATATCAAAAATTACGTCCTCGAAAATATTACATTAGAGGCGCCGTAAAAGACTCCGCAGGAAATACGGTCGGATTGGCGGTTGCAACAAATAAGAGAACATCTCAAGCGTTTATCGTCCCGGTTGCCACCAAAGAGAAGCGTAGTTATAAGGCAGTCACTCAAGTAGCCAAAATGACGTCTACAGCTCAAAAAGTTAGTAGCTTCGTCGCATTTCAAGGACTACTAAAATCGGTAAAAATTTTAACTATTCAACGACCAAAACCGATCACGAATTTCGAAAGTCAATACACCGAATTCAGCTTGGATGAATCGATTAAATTACGAGATGCTTGTTTTAGATTTCATCAAGATTCGATTGCTAACCAAGCCTTGTTACTGGGGCAAAAATTTGAAAATCTGCGCTCTCTATATATGGAATTAGACCAAATTCAAAACTTTCTACTAAAAATAGGTACACAATTTCAAATGGAATACAAGTCAGCAGCGGGTAAGGATAGTAAAGATGGAAGTAGTGACGGGAAAGCTAACCAACTATTCTATATAGGTAGCTCTCAAAACCTTTTAGCGGCAGTAGTCAGTCTGATTTGTCAAAAATATCAGTTTGACTCCTCCGGTCGTTTGGTAGATGGTCAAACTATTAAGGACGAATATAAATTGAACAACGTAGTAGTTACTGAATATGCTGTTGTTCGACAAAGTCGACTGGGGAATTTTTATTCTGTGGGAACTAACAATGCCGACGAGGTAATGGCTTATGACCACATTCACCGAGGCCAGTATTCGATGAATCTATTTGTATTTACCGGGCCTGGAGAAGCCAAAGTTAGCATACAGTTCACAGGGTTGAATTACTCCAGAAACAATTCCAACACCTACAAAGCCTTCATCCTTAACCCACAGCATCCCAAATTCAAAGAATTGAAGTCTGAACTATCAAAAATGACTCCAAATCAAGAATCAGTTGGAGAAACTGTCCACTTTAAACTCCCCTTAAATGATACTGAAACATTCAAAAATCATCCCGATATTGTTTTAGCGTCAAAAGAAATTAAATCTTCGCCAACAAAAGATGATTTTGTAATTAATTTTTCAGGTAAGATTTCAGAGGGCCAGCTTTATGCAGTTTATCAAGAAGCCAGCGGATTGAGAGACACAAATCGCAACCAATGGGTTGATTATGATGAAGTTCTAACTCACGTTTTCGCTTGGAATTCACGCTCTTTTGAGCCCGTAGATAAAGATAGTTTCAGAATAATTATAGATGGGTCTGGTACTATGAAAAAGCTTTTCAAACCTACAGTAACGGCATTACATTCCGAATTTGAGAAATTAGGTATGCAAGATTTTTTGAGTACAAAATCTAACCTCAAGCCCCTTTACTACTTTGGTGAAAATAAAGCCTCCAAATCTCCTTACAAATTAGCTACCCTTAAAGGTGAGGTACAAGCTGGCGGTCACAGTCCTATCAACCTGGCAGTTAAGCAATTAGTTTGCCCGGGCTCTTCTGCCCAATGTTCTACAAAAAATATTCCCGATAAACCCTGGACGCTGCTAATTATAAGTGATTTTGATAGCCGAGACCCTCACTTTGATGAACAAAATTGGGCCACCGGTTTAGTTCACGAGTCGAACCGTAGGCCCTCAGATAGGAGAGTACCAGTGCGCTCAATGATGATTAAGGATACTGAGGACAATTACAGAGTTCGATCCTCTGCTGGAGGTAAACATTGGAAAAGTCTTCAGGCCATACATCTCATTGGTGTCGGCCCATTTCTGGGAACTATTAAAACTGGTAATTCTTCCCGGGAATTAACTGCAAAAGATTGGCTTCAAAACAACGAAAGTTTGAAGCAAGGAAGTTTTGGGGTAAAATTTTCCCAGATTTCAGAAAACGACACTGACTCCCTCGCCAAATCAATCGAGTCATTTCTGAAGCCCATCTCTGAATCGATGAAAATGTACGAAAGTCACAAACAAGAATTGGCCGACTGGTAAGTAATTAAGAGCTCAGTTACTAGGATGTAATTTTAGATTGACCTGAACTCGCTTCGAAATCCCCTGTCTAAATTTGATAGCCAACTCTATGTTACCTGTATTGCCTAGGCATCTAGCGTTTAATAGCTTAGAATTTCCCGCCTCTTCAGTTCTCGGATGACAATGCTCTGAATTACTAACCATTGCGTGGAGCTCTAGTATTCTTTTTGATACTTCGTTGGTATCCTTTATGACCGATCTTGAGAAAGATATTTCACAAAAATTAAATTTATTTCTATTGAGATAACATTTAAAGCGATGCATATCGTCATTCGACTCTAGAAAGTGTAAGCTCGGTTTATTCGTGTCTTTTATAGCAATAAATCCTTTTTTTGATCGCTTAAAATTTAGAAGGTCCCATAATACGACTGCATCTGCTGAGGAACCTTCACTCATTATCAAACGGCTTCGCGAGTATAAATGATTAACCTGAAAGGCTTCTTCCAGGAATGATAGTATGTTTGCTGCAACCCAATTTTCTGCTAATTGATTTGCAGAAATAACACAAATGCAATAGAAATGGATAAAAATATATCGCATCTTAACAATGGGTTGTAGCTAATCCACCGAGCGATGTTTCTTTATATTCGTTCGGCATATCACAACCAGTAGCCATCATAGTATCCACACATTGATCAAATGAAATCAAATGTCGCCCTTCTCCTAGTAGAGCAAGATTAGCGGAATTAATAGCTGTTCCAGCAGCGATAGCATTGCGTTCAATACATGGAACCTGAACCAAGCCCATAATAGGGTCACAAGTTAGCCCTAGATGGTGCTCTAGTGCAGCTTCGGCTGCTCCCTCTATTTGTGAATTGCTACCACCATTAATCATAGCGCAAGCACCAGCTGCCATAGCGCAGGCAACACCCACCTCCCCTTGGCACCCTACCTCTGCCCCCGAAATACTAGCTCGATCGACAACTATGTTTCCAATTAGACCTGCAATTACTAGGCCCTCTAAAATTTTTTCCGTCTCTACATTAAGATCTCTAAATAGCATGTTGAGTACACCTGGAACCACACCACACGCTCCACAAGTTGGTGCAGTTATAATTCGGCCTCCCGAAGCATTCTCCTCGCTAACGGCTAGAGCATATATACCTGCCCTACCCATGGCAGGTAATGCCTTTTGTAGAGGATTATCAAATGTCATAAACTGTTTCAACGACTTTTTAGCTCTTCTACTCACACCAAGCTTGCCCGGTAATATACCTTCTCCCGCTAATCCTCTATCAATGGCCTGCAACATTATGTTCCATATTTTGAGTAGTCGACAATAAATCTCTTTTTCATCTAGTCCACTTATTCTCTTTTCTTGATCTAGTGTCCACTCTAAAAGGCTGAGATTTCTAAGTTTACACTCCTTTAATATTCTAACGAATGACATTCTTCGTCGCTTTTGATTTCTATGTTTTGCAGACACTTTAGCAGGATCACAAATTGCTCCTCCTCCAATCGAACAGAATTCCATCCTTTTCACAATGGATCCGTTGCTATCAAGCGCCTCAAATGTGGCTGTATTAGGATGCTGAAGATTTTTTAAGTCTTTAACAAAATGTATAAAGTTTCTATCGCTTAAAGCTAACCACGTTTGTGAAACTTGCATTCCCCCATCCATCAGCAATTTAGCAGTAGCTTGTTGGATATCTTCAATTGGAGTCTCGACAGCATCATATCCCATTAAACCTGCAATAATGGCATTCGGAGTTAAATGACCCTCACCGGTCATAGCTAACGACCCATGTAATGTTACCCTCAAACTTTGAATTGTCTTTTGCACTCTTTGACTACTGATTTCCTCCCTGAAAAATCTGGCCATATTAAGAGGTCCCAAGGTATGAGAAGACGATGGTCCAATACCTACTTTGAGCAAATCAAAGAGGCTTTGATTCATTATAAGATGCTTTCTAGGCATGCGGTAACCTTAAGTGCTTGTTTTAGCTTGAAGTTCTTCGAGCTCCTTCTTAAGTTTACCAAATTCACTATTTTTAACACGAAATGTATTTGTTAATCCGATAATTACACGTAATAGCAGCTTAGTTAACTCGGCGGGTCCAGAGTTTTGTAAACGTCGGTATTCAAGAGTATTTATCCAAAGTCCTGTGACATCACTCATCGCAGTATATGTATATTGTCGGTCTTGTACATCTCCGAAAAGTGTAGTTTCACCGAAGAAATCACCCGTATGCAAATCATCAATGATTTCGACTTCATCTTCAATTTCAGAGTAGAGTAAGCGGATATGCCCATCAAGAATAAAAAAAAGGCCGGCTCCAGGCTGATCTTGCTTGAAAATTTCTGTACCTTTAGTAAATCGCTTTAGTTTAGCGAACTGCATCAATTTCTTAAGACCAAGTTCATCTAAATCTTGAAAAAGTTCATATTTGTAAAGATCATCGACTAACATTTTTAACGAATACCTGGCGTCAGACTACCTCATTCTTCAATTTTATAACCTTATTAGAAAGGTTTTTATGACTATCTTTTATAGTGCTATATCGCTTGGCTAAGCCAACTACTAAACGCAAAAGGATTTTACTTAAAATTTTGGGACCAGAGGTTTGTAATCTACGAAAATCTAATGTAGAAATCATGACAGCCGTTACCGCTTCGTAAGCTAGTGCTGACGCTGTTCTAGTCTGATTTCCATCACCAAAAAGTGACATTTCGCCCATGAATTCACCAGTATTTAAAATTGCTAATGATACTCTTTTACCACCAGGTTCAATATAGATTTCAACTTTCCCTCTCAATATCAAAAACAAGCCTGATCCTGGGTCACCCTGCTCAAAGATCACCTCCTGATTTTTGTATTGTTTCACTTGGGCAAATTGAAGAAATTTTTTTACCTCTATTGGTTCAAGGTCCGCAAATATATCGAACTTTTTAATATCATCCGCTAGCATCACCAAGTCTCCGTTAGAGGGTTAAACTTTTTAACGTTACTAAGACTGGAATCGCTTAGTTCTACCATCTGACTAGCTGCAAGATTTCGAACTTCATCGAATCTCTCGATCTTAGCTAAGCCTT